>DASWTM010000040.1:0-34603 GCA_036402115.1 Chryseosolibacter sp. | reverse complement strand
ATTCATGCGCGCATCAAGTGAATAGACGAGGGAAGCAAGTTTCTTCACTTTCACATCGGCATTGTGGGCTTTCGCAGCATGGTCTTTCAATAATGCTGACGTGAAATTCTCGCGCTGAACATAATGCAATAGCTGCGCATACTTTTGAAGAATGTTCTTCTTGCGACTAATGTAATCATGAAACGCATTCACCTTTTTAATATGCAGGCCAAGAAATCCCCACTGAAAAATGGCGAGCAAAATCACAAACGGTCTGAAACGAATGTCGAAGAATGCTGCAACCAGTAAGAGTAGTGTAATGGCAGGGACAACGGTGAGAATAATCTTGTAAGAACTTTTTCCGTATAAAAATGCCGGATGTTTTAACCACGCCAGCAGTTGCTCCCGATCGAGGGGTCTTTCATCAATCTCTTTCCCCGCAGCCTGGAAGTCCTGGCGAAAGTCTGGCATTGCCGACATCTCACGAATAGCTTCCTGGTTAGAAACGATTTCATTGGCCGAAGTAAGAGGACTGGCCAAACGTTCTGCAAATTTCTTTCTTCCAATCAGGGTATTGGCGCGGTTGATCCACTGATACAATGAACCGACTCCAAAAATATCGAGGTCATGCGAGTAGGGATGACCCGGGTCGATGAACTCCACACCGCTGTGGAGTTTGGAAACGTCACCGGAAAGTGATTTCAGCTCTTCTTCATTGATCCGGACAAGATTCTGCAAATGTGTTTTGGCTTCAAATAATCTTGCATGCCTGCGGATCAGGTAAATAAATGCAACTGCAAGAAATGGAAGTATAATAAAGAAACCAGCGTCTTGCGTAAAACCAAAATACAGAAAGAGAATAAACAGCAGGGCAATAACTAACCTTGCGTTCGAAACAACATTGATGTGAGAGGACGTTCCAGCTAGTTGTTGAGAAAACAGTTCTTTCCTTTTTGTATAAAAGGAAACCAGTTCGTGCGATGACATCAAGGGCGATTAAAGAAGTTTTTCGATGTGGCGCATCACTTTTTCAAGTGCCACTGCGTCATCATTGTCGAAGTCGTTAAGTTGGTCGCTGTCAACATCCAGGACCAAGGCCACGTTTCCGTTCTTGAAAGCTGGCAAAACAATCTCCGACTTGGAGGCCGAACTGCACGCGATGTGACCGGGAAACTCATCCACATTCGGAACCAGGATCGTTCGCTTTTCTTTCCACGATGTACCGCAAACGCCTTTTCCGAAATCGATCCGTGTACACGCGATAGGACCCTGGAAAGGTCCAAGAACAAGTTGATTATTTTTCACCAGGTAGAATCCAACCCAAAAAAATCCCATCGTCTGCTTAAGTGCAGCCGCAATGTTCGAAAGATTCGCAACGAGATCCGGCTCTCCGGTTGTCAATGCCTCAATTTGCGGGATCAAAGTGCTGTATTTCTCTTTTTTGTCAGTCGACTGGGATATAATAAGTTCTTCGGCCATGGGCTAGCTTCAATTAAGTACACTGCAATTTACGACAAATCCCAACTGGGAGTTGTGGATTAATGGAAGCAATGTGGGGAAATACCTGATTTATCATATAAGTAAAACTATACAGCCGCTATGGCATGGTATTTTAGCCCTCTGATTGTTGATTCATTTGATGACAGGCGCGGACAACATATTGGAAACTACAAAAAGCCTAATCTCGGTGCTGGAACTCAGACGCCTCCTGGTAGATCTCACAGAAAAGAGACCTGATATCTGCGTGCGTTACAGGCTTCTGGGGGAAATGTGGGTCATCAATTCCATGCGTGTCGTCAAAGTCACGGAAAAAGGCGTGATGCTGAATGACGAGCAGAATAACAAACTCATCAACCTTCCCGATTTGTCGTCCGTGATGCAATTCGAGATCGATGCACCTTTCCAGGGATTTCAGCCGCACTTCCATTACAACGTTCAGCCGATGAACGATTTTAAGTTGCATTAGATTCGCTGAAGATTCTTTCGGGTTTTTTCGTTCTCAACGTTTCCGGTGTTTAATGTACTTGCCGGCTCAAACAAGAGGATTTCAACTTCTTGATCGGCAACTGGCCTGTGCTCAACCTTCCTTGGGACAATTATAAATTCACCGGGATTGATCACGACCGTTTTATCGCGGAATTCCATCTTCAACTGCCCTTTGATCACGAGAAACAATTCATCTTCATTGTCGTGGTGATGCCATACAAATTCACCTGACAACTTTACAGCTTTCACGTGTTGGCCATTGAGTTCGCCTATGATGTGAGGGTTCCAGTAGTCTGAGATCTGATTCAGTTTTTCTGCGATTACAACTTTTTCCATACGAGTGACATTAGGGTTCATGTCTATATATTTTAAGAACATCGGTGTCTACCATTTCGGATGAGATTAGCGTCCCGGAAACTTGCGGAGCTGGAATCCCTTCGCGGAATTCTTGCGGTGAAGTGAACACTCGCGCCTCATCCCATAAGGCAAGATCAATGAAATTTCTTAAGGTCGATGCACCACCTTCAATAATCACGGATTGCAAACCTCTTCGGTAGAGATCAACAATCAAATCTCGATAAAAGGATAGTTCACTTACGCGTATTCGGTGAATGATTCCGTTAGTATCAGATTCCTTAACGTTGTAAACCAGTGTCGGATCGTTGTCGGTAAACATTTTCAGATGCTTTGGCAGTGAAAGGTTTCGATCGATTACAATTCGAACGGGATTTGGGCCTGTCCAATTCCTCACATTGAGTTGTGGGTCGTCATGCAATGCTGTATTTTTCCCGACAAGGATCGCGGCCTCCTCTGACCGCCACCGATGAACGAGCTGCCTCGATAATTCACTACTGATCCATTTTGAATCAAAATTGTTTCGGGCAATAAATCGATCCGATGTCTGTGCCCATTTTAGGATAAGATACGGGCGTTGCTTCTCGATGAATGTAAAAAAGCGTTTATTCAGTTCACGTCCCTCCTGTTCGAGCACATTCGTCACTACCTCCACACCAGCTTCGCGAAGTTTCGTTATGCCTTTTCCACCGACTAACGGATTGGAGTCTACATTTGCAATGACAACTTTTTTCACATTATGCTTGATCAACAGATCAGCACAAGGTGGCGTTTTTCCAAAATGCGAGCACGGCTCCAAATTGACGTACAATGTACTTTCGCGAAGCAGAGATTTATCAGCAACGGCATTGATCGCATTGACCTCTGCATGGGCTTGTCCATACTTTTGATGATACCCTTCGCCAATGATCTTACCATCATGAACGATCACGCAGCCCACCAGCGGATTGGGACTTACATATCCAATTCCTTTCAGTGCAAGCTCCATGGTGCGCTGCATAAAAATAGTTTCCGAATGGTGATGCTGATCCTTCATTTTACAATATTGCAAAGATTGATAAGCTATGGTCAATTCCAAACAATTGTTACGTGAATTCGTGTCGAAGCTAACGCTTGATCGCGGGGCAGATGAATTGTCTGCGATTGGTCACGTGGTGTTGGAAAACGTATTCAAGATCTCTCGTCCTGATCTGTTGCGAGATACACAGATTCAAATCAATGAAGCTCAGCAACACAAGCTCGATGTAATTGCGCAACGCCTGAACACCAACGAACCGCTTCAATACGTTTTGAATGAGGCCCACTTCTATGGAAGAACATTTTACGTTGATCCGGCTGTATTGATCCCGCGGCCGGAAACTGAAGAGCTCGTAAGTCTTGTGATTGATCGCTGCCGCGGATCGAAGCGCAGGCCGAAAATTCTCGACATCGGCACCGGAAGCGGGTGCATTCCGATCACGCTGGCACTGGAGATCCCCGGATCGACTGTGTCCGGCCTCGACAAAAGCAAATCGGCACTGGCTGTAGCTGAACGAAATGCAAAAGCTCTTGGAGCAAATGCTAAATTTTTCGAGCACGACATACTGGGCGGGCAACTTCCGTTGGATTCAGTTGACGTCATTGTTAGCAACCCGCCCTATATTCCCTTGCAAGAAATGTCTCGAATGCATGCCAACGTTACAGACTTCGAGCCTCACCTTGCTTTATTTGTTGAAAACACCGACCCGTTTATATTTTATTCCGCTATAGCGCGCATCGGAAAAAAAATTCTCAATCCTGATGGCTTCATCGCAGTAGAAATTAATGAACGCTTCGGAAATGAAACGCGCCAGGTTTTTGTACAAGAAGGGTACAAGCATACGGAGACGCTGAAGGATATGGCAGGCAAAGATCGATTCGTTGTCGCTCAAATCTAAAATGCGTTGCCAATTCCCCACGTTTGTTCATACCTTGGAAACAGAAAACGCTTGGGCTGCGGTTTATAATCAAAAACGTCTCCATGTCCCGATAGCTATCGGGATGGATTTAGAACTATGAACTTCTTAAAAAACTTCAACGAAAATGGCGTGAGCGTTTCCTTCATTGGATCCGGAAACCTCGCGTGGCATCTTGCTCCTGCGCTGGACAATACTGATTTCGCAGTCAAAGAAGTTTATAGTGCTCATCGAAAAAACGCAGCGGCCCTCGCTGAACGCTTATACCAGGCAGAAGTAAAATCATCGCTCGATTTTTCTACAAGTACTTCACGCCTCTTTATCATCTCAGTAAACGATGATGCAATTCAGGAAGTGGCGCAGGATATTGTGTTGCCTCCCGACTCGATCGTTGTTCACACTTCCGGCAGTCAGCCGATGAGTGTGCTCGGCTATGCAGGCACGGATAACATTGGCGTTTTTTATCCCCTTCAGACATTTTCGAAAACGCAGCGTGTGGACTTCAAAGAAATCCCCATTCTGGTTGAAAGTGAAAACGCAGACACGGAAAGGGTGCTCATGAAAATGGGCAAAGCGATCAGTAAAAAAGTTTACAAGGTTAGCTCGCAGCATCGGAAGTCGCTGCACATTGGAGCCGTGTTCGCCTCTAACTTTACGAATCACATGATTACGATCGCTCAGGAAATCCTGGAAGACAAAGGCCTCGACCTTGAGCTGCTGAAACCGCTCATCGTTGAGACCATCAATAAGAGTCTGGCAATCGGCCCTGAAAAGGCGCAGACCGGCCCGGCTAAACGTGGTGACCTGGAAATCCTCGACAAGCACATTGAGTACCTTCAATATGACGAAAAACTTGCGGAAATATACCGCGTCATCAGCCAGCACATCCTTGACAAGTATCAGGACTAACTTGTTATCTTGACTCGCGTGTTCCGGGAAATAATCTGTTTATCACAATAACTATTTTTTCATTGACGGCAATTTTCAACCTTTGCGATCGTGAAATCAAACAGTCATGCTAAACACCAGACGACCAAGAAGAAATAGAAAATCTGAAGCCATCCGATCAATGGTTGAAGAAACTCAGGTGAAAACGAGCGATCTAATCTTCCCTCTTTTTTTGCTCGATGGCAAAAATAAAAAGGTGGAAGTCGCCAGCATGCCTGGGATTTTTCGTTTGTCCGGTGATCTGATGCTTAAAGAAATTGAAGAATGTCTGTCGCTTGGAATAAAGGCTTTCGATATTTTTCCTGCGGTAGAAGATCAATACAAAGACAAAACGGCAACGAAGAGTTACGATGAAAATTTCTTTTACCTCAAGGTGCTAAAGGAGGTAAAGCAAAAGTTTCCTGAAGCGTGCGTGATGACGGATGTTGCTATGGATCCCTATAGCTCAGATGGCCATGATGGATTCGTGAAAGACGGAAAAATCCTTAACGATGAAACACTCGAAATTTTAGCGAAGATGGCTTTAGCTCAGGCGGCAACCGGTATCGATATCCTCGGGCCGTCTGATATGATGGATGGTCGGGTTGGATACATCCGAAATATTCTCGATAAAAATGGGTTTACCGATGTGTCGATCATGAGTTATACGGCAAAATATGCCAGCGGATTTTATAACCCGTTCAGAGATGCTCTCGATTCAGCACCAAAATTTGGTGATAAGAAAACCTATCAGATGAATCCGGCTAATAAACGTGAAGCGCTGATCGAAGCCGAACTTGATACACAAGAAGGAGCAGATTTTCTGATGGTGAAACCTGCACTCGCCTATCTTGACATCATTCACTTATTAAAATCAAGCTCCAATCTTCCGATTGCAGCATACAATGTCAGTGGAGAGTATTCAATGATTAAGGCTGCAGCGCAAAAAGGCTGGCTCGATGGCGATCGTGTGATGAAAGAAACGCTACTCAGTATAAAGAGAGCGGGAGCGGATGTGATACTGACTTACTTCGCGAAAGACTTCGCGAGGTTAAATTCCAATCCCGATAGCTATCGGGACCAATGACCAAATCCAGAAATCGCTGGGTCTACTTTGATTTTTGATTATTGGTTTTTGATTATTTGGCTTACCAGTTCTTCGTCCGAAAGCTTTTCAACCCAATCTGGGTTTACTTTTATCCTCACCGTCTGTGCTCCTCCTGACGGAGTGCAGACTACAGGAACTTTGCCGTTCCGATCCTGAATCTTTTCAGCTACTTCGGAGCTGTTGTCTGAAAGTCCGGAGAGGGCCTCCACACAAACCCATCTCGTGTTGTTTTGATCTTGTACTTCACGTTGCTTCATGGTTGAGCTCCTTAAAACAACGTGCCTGCGATATAGCCACAAAGACACAAAGAACACCAAGGAACACAAAGAAAACTTCTTAGTGTTGCTTAGTGTCACTCGTGTCTTGCCGAAGGTCCCGCGCCTCGCGGGAGTGGCCACCACGCATAAAAAAAACTGGCTCCCGACTACCATATCAGGAACCAGTCCAACTACTAAAATGAACCCCTATTAGTTATTCTTTAACAAACTCAGTGTTTGCAGTGAATGTCACTTCGTCACTAAGCATTGCGCTTGCGTAGGTTGGGCCTACACCAAAATCTTTGCGGTTGATGGTACCTGTCACTTTGAAACCTGCAACTTGCTTCTTCAGCATTGGGTTCTCTACAGTTCCTCTGTGGATTGCCTCAAGGGTTACTTCTTTTGTAACACCGTGGAGGGTAAGATCACCTTTCACCTGGTATTTTTTGTCAGCAACTTTTTTGAACGACTTGCTCTTGAAAGTGAATGTTGGATATTTCGCTGCATCAAGGAAATCTTCTTTCAACAAATGCTCATCGCGTTGTGCATTCTCCGTGTCGATTGACTTAATGTCAGCTGTCAATTCTACTACTGCATCAGAAAAATCGTCTTTTGATGCTGTCACTTTGATATCAAAATTTTTGAATGAACCTTCCACTTCGGAAACCATCAGGTGAGTAATCGCGAATTTAAGGTTTGAGTGCGTCTTGTCTGATTTCCAGATCGATGCAACTTCAGCAAAAGAGAACATGGCAATGGCTGCCAGTACAATAATGGTAATCTTCTTCATATTTGTGTGCGTTTTTTTCTGTTTGATGAAGCAAAGGTGCATCCATCTAAAACATTCTCTCTTAACAAATGATAAGAAAGCAGCGCCTTCGTAAATTGTTTGTTCGCAAACGATAGCAAATAAAAAAATCCCGTCACTTGTGTGAGGGGATTTTTATCTGAAAGTTTTCGCGGCAAGATTCAGGGTGGAGGTTTCAGGCTGCGAGCTACAAGCTACAAGCTGCAAGCTGCAAGTCAGTTCGTCTGACACATTCTTTCACCTCATAATCAACGTCTTGTGATTGTCAACCAGATCGGTCTCCATCACCACAAAGCTTGTAGCTCGAAGCTTGCAGCTTGTAGCTCTCAAATTACGCTGCCTTTACTAACTGAATCTCCGAAGCAATCTTCACATCATCGCTCACAAGCACTCCACCTGTCTCAAGCGCTGCGTTCCAGTTCAGGCCGAAATCTTTACGGTTTAGCTTGCCCGTTACAGTAAAGCCTGCTTTTGTATTTCCCCAAGGATCTTTGTTGATACCTCCGAACTCGACATCAAGGACTATCGGCTTTGTAATTCCTTTTATTGTCAGATTGCCGTGAAGCTTAAGATCACTTCCACTCTTCTCAATCTTTGTCGACTTGAATGTTACTTCGTTTTTCTTTTCTACATCAAAGAAATCTGCAGAGCGAAGGTGTGCATCGCGTTGCTCGTTCCCGGTGTTGATTGATGACAATTTGCCAGTGAAGGTAACGTCAGCATTTACGAAATCATCGGTGTCAGAGACCGCCTCAATAGCATAGTCTGTCAACAGTCCTGTCACGTTGGTGATCATCATGTGTTTTACTTTGAAAGTCACCTCGCTATGTGCAGGGTCAAGAGTCCATTTTGTTTTGCTCATATAAATGAATGTTTATAGTGTTGAAAATTTTTTAACCAATCTTAACTGACGTCATTGTTATCGATCCGGCTACTGCCTTGTCGTTGAAGAAAGATTGCTCTTCGTTCTTATCACGCAAAGCAAGCGCATATAATAGTGGGTAGTAGTGGTCAGGTGTCGGCACTGCAAGCAGAATATCTTTATGAAGTTTCTCATACTTGATCAATGCCTGATGATCGCCATTACCAATCTTATCCTTGAAGATTATGTTTAACTCCAGCGCCCAGTCCAGGCCAAAATCAGTGTTGAGATCGCGAGCGCCAGGTGGTAGCTGAATCATTCGCAGGTTGTGCACCATATTTCCGCTTGCCAAAATTAATACACCCTTCTTTCGAAGAGCGGATAATTCCTTTGCCAACTCATAATGATACTGTGGCGGCTTGTGATAATCGATACTAAGCTGCAACACTGGAATGTTTGCTTCTGGGAACATTTGCTTTGTCACCGACCAAGCCCCATGGTCCAGCCCCCAATCATGATCCAGACCCACCGTTGTGGACTTGAACAGCGCAGCCGTCTCCTTAGCAAGTCCGGGATTTCCTGGGGCTGGATATTGCACTTCGTGGAGCTCACGTGGGAAGCCACCAAAGTCATGAATCGTCTGCGGATTGTTCATAGCTGTGATATGCGTCCCGCGCGTCAACCAATGCGCAGAAACCACAAGCACAGCAGCAGGTGTTGGCAACTCTTTTCCCATTTTTCGCCAACGCGCGCTGAATTCATTGTCCTGGATAGCATTCATAGGCGAACCATGACCAACGAAAAGCACAGGCATTTTTTGCTCCTGCTCTTTAAGCTCGTCCGTGAAATTCTTGAAACCTGATAATGTTGTCATTCCTGCTGCAGTCGTTAATAATTGAACAAACTGCTTGCGTTTCATGGATCAAAGGTAAGGCCGGAGAGGGGCGGCTGACATTGATGTATGGTAAGAAAGGAGAGTTGCAAGCTGCAAGCTACAAGCTTCAAGCTTCAAGCTACAAGTAGTAGTTGAGCTTTTTATGCGTTACCTCTTTTAAAGGCCCTTTCATGGTTGGGGAATAGAAATGCAACCATACACAGCTTGTGGCTTGTGGCTTGCAGCTTGAAGCTTTATTCCTCATTTTTACGGCCCATGTTTCCCGTATTCGCCAACTATCTTAAGGACAAGATCTCCCTAACTGACGAAGAGCTTAAACAGGTAGAGTCGCTTTTTAAGACCAAAAAGATTGAGAAAGGAAAGATTCTCCTCCAGCTCGGTGAAGTTTGTCAGTATACTTATTTCGTTACCAATGGCTGTCTGCGAAGCTACGTAATTGATGATAAAGGAAAGGAGCACATTCTTCAATTCGCCATTGAAAATTGGTGGATATCCGAGCAGGTGAGTTTTATGAATCACGAACCTGCTATGTACTTTATCGATGCTGTCGAAGATACCGAGTTCGTGCAAACGGATGAAAGCGGCTGGCAGGAGTTTCATCGCGTTATTCCGCGGGCAGCTGAAATGAACCGGAAACTACAATTGAACAGTTTGCGTTCGTTTCAAAAGCGACTCGTTAGTCATCTTAGTGCATCGGGGGAAGAACGTTACCTGTCCTTTATTAAAACCTATCCGCCCCTGGCGCTTCGGCTTCCGCAGAAAATGATCGCATCTTATTTGGGAGTAACACCCGAATCGCTCAGCAGGATCAGGAAAGAACTCGCATCACAGTAATTTCTTATCATGTATCAATGCGTTTTAAAACTGCGTGTATGAAATTTGAGTCCGAAATCGGTAAATTGAAAGAGGTATGGAACCAGTAAAGATAACAAGTGAAGGCATGGTGTATTCTGCACGTTTCGTGGTAAAAGACCTCGAAAAGCAGATTCAATTCTATACCGAAACAGTGGGCCTTCAGCTGCAATGGCGCAATGAATACGAAGCCGGCCTTGGCGGGTGCAACATCAACCTGCTGCTGCTGACTAAAAAATCGACTGGTGAGAACAACAAGGCGATTAGCATTCGAATCCCAGGAAGACGTGAACTTGCAATTGTCATCGGTCGACTCTGTACGCTGCAATATTCCAACGAGCGAATCGACCATGGTAACAGGCAGTCCACGCATTTGACAGATCCGGAAGGAAACTTAGTCGAGATCTTCGCAGAAGCCGATCCTAATGCTCCAGAGATCTCGAAACCCCTCGACATTGAAGCCTTGTTTAACGAGTTGGATCCGGATGACAGATTGTGTGACAAAATGCCGGCTGACAAAACAACGATTAAGACAAACAAGGCGCATTAGGGCGGGAATACGTTGGGCGTAGTGCGGATCAGAAGAAAGATCAAGCCAAGAGAATGACGAATTGCGAGTGACGAATGACGAATAAATGCACATCGTCCTCTATTCGTCATTTGTTATTCGTTATTCGTTATTTGAGAGCGTGTTTAAAAAACAACCTCGAAATTGGAATGAGCATTAGGCCTGACAGCGCGAACGCGATAAACGCAATGCGCAGGCTGAACGCGTGTGACAGATAGCCAATCAACGGTGGGCCTATCAGCATTCCAACAATACCATAGGTAGCGATAATGGAAATGACAATGACTGCAGAATATTTCTTGGATGTTCCCGCCAGCAGGTAAACCATCGGAATAACGGAAGCCGTACCAAAGCCAACAAGACAAAATCCAATGAGCGATGGCCAGAACGTTGGGAAGATGACTGCAGCTGAGATACCCGCAATGATCAAGGCTGCGCTAAGCATAAATGTTTTTGGCATTCCAATTCTTTCAATCACGGAATCCGATGCAAAGCGTGAGATGGCCATACAGATCATAAACATGAGATATCCCCAGGTGAAAATTTCTACGGATACCACCTCTTTAAAATAGATTCCACTCCAATCGAACATGCCACCTTCGCAGATCGCTGCAAAGAAAAGCAACAAGCCAAGTGAAACGATCATCGGGTCCGGCTTGCCCAGTTTAAATTTGTTGCCGGCAGGTGCTCTGTCGTTTCGAAGCAATTTGCCATAGGAGTAAGCCGTGACGATAAAGACTAGCACCGAAACGATGATGAGGTGGTAGTCCATGGTGACTCCCAAGCCTACCAGCAATGTCGAGAAAGCAACACCGAGAATCCCGCCCGTACTCCATAATCCATGGAACGATCCGTTGATACGTTTTTCGTACATGCGTTGCAACGTAATCGCCTGAGTGTTCATCGAAATGTTCAGCATCCGCAGCGCAAAGGCAAAAAAGCAGATTGAAAACACCAGCATTGGAACGGACGGGCTGATACCAATTAACAGTGTTGATATACCAAGCATAATGAAGGCAGCCGCAAGCGGAATCCTGCTGTCATACCGCGATACAAGCCAGCCGGAGATCGGCAATCCGATCATCGAAGTAATCGGCATGAAAAGCAGAATAGTGCCCAGCTCAGCATCATTGAACCCAAAATTCGTTTTGATGGTGGGGATCCGAGAGGCCCAGCTTGCAAACGCGAACCCGGATAGAAAGAAAAATACACTCAGAAAAAGCCGATGCTTTCTACGTTCACTCATGCTTAGCTTATGGGAGGCGAATATCTGCGGACTTGCTGTCACGATAAAAGGTTTTGTAAGAAATATTTCAGTCAGGCAGGTAACCGCCACCAACCACCAATAGTTCTCACGCCTAACCGATAAACGTTAGCATACGATTGCAAGCCCGGTAAAGTTTCCGATTCGGAGGATTTTGTAAATTGTTGTCCTACTAACAATTGCAATCATGCACGAAGAGCCATACGGGGAGTATTCCTTTTTATTGGATCGAACCGCCAGAAGGGTGAAGCAATTCGCCCAACAGCGCTTTAAGGTGCTGAAGTTCCCTGTCACGGTTGATCAGTGGCTCATCATGAAGAATATCTACGAGCGTGGCGCCATGAAGCAGAACGAACTTGCTGAATTAGTTTTTAAAGACAACCCTACTGTCACCCGCATCATTGACCTGTTGTGTGATAAAAAGCTTGTTGCCCGTAACCCTCACCCGAATGACCGTAGAAGTTTCCAAATCGAACTCACACGCGAAGGCAAGAAGAAAGTCGACCAGCTGAAACCTAAAATTGCTGATATCCGACTACAGGCATGGGAAGGCTTATCTGAGAAAGATTTCCAGCATTTCAAGAAGGTTTTGAATACGATCTACAAAAACCTCGAATAATCACCCATTTTTTCAAAACATTGCAAATTTTGAATCGTTTAAATCTATTAGTTGTTGTACTAACTATTATTGTACTAACCTTATCACCCAAACGTATATGATCCAAACGGACATTTGTATAATCGGAGCCGGACCTGTCGGCTTGTTTGCTGTCTTTGAAGCTGGCCTACTGAAAATGCGCTGCCACCTGGTTGATGTTCTTCCCCAGATTGGCGGACAGCTCACAGAGATCTATCCGAAAAAGCCGATCTACGATATTCCCGGCTACCCGGAGATCAAAGCACACGAGCTAATCGACAACCTCGCTAAGCAGATTGAACCATTCAAGCCAACGTTCAGCCTGGGCGAACGCGTGACTCATGTTATCAAGCATGACGATGGAGGATTTGAAGTTCGGACGTCTGACAATACATCGATCTTTTGTAAAGTTATCGTCATCGCAGGCGGGCTTGGTTGCTTCGAGCCACGCAAACCGGAGATAGCAGATCTCGATCGCTTTGAAGGAAAAGGTGTTTTGTACTTCGTAAAAAATCCAGATCAGTTTAAGGATAAAAAATTAGTGGTAACAGGCGGTGGCGACTCTGCCCTTGACTGGACGATTCATCTTGCGTCCATTGCCAAACACCTTACGCTTGTTCATCGCAATGAGACATTCCGTGGCGCGCCCGATTCTGCAGAAAAGGTTTTCGCGTTAGCAGAGGCAGGGAAAATCGATCTTCTGCTGAATACAAATCTTAAGGCTGTATCAGGCAACGGTCACCTGAAGGCGATTTCTTTGGTAGACAAACAAAATGAAACAAAAACCATTGAAGCGGACTATTTGATTCCGTTGTTCGGATTGAGTCCGAAGCTTGGTCCCATCAGCGAATGGGGATTGCGCCTGGACAAGAATGCAATCGAAGTAAACACCTTTGACTATTCGACCAACATTGCAGGCATTTATGCGATCGGGGATATCAACACGTATCCCGGGAAGTTGAAGTTGATCCTGTCCGGATTCCATGAAGCGGCCCTCATGGCCCAGAGCGCGTTCAAATTTGTTTATCCGAATCAAAAACTAAGTTTCAAATACACCACAGTGAATGGTGTAAATGCATTTTAACTATGGTGAAGTTCAATGTGCGACAAGAAGATGGAAGCCTTCGCGAGATAGAAGTCCCAACCGACATGAATCTGAATCTGATGGAAGTTTTGAAAGCATCGGATTACGACATCGAGGCCGCGTGTGGTGGGATGGCGTTGTGCGCCACCTGCCACATTGAAGTTCTTGAAGGATTTGAAAATCTTGGGGAACGAACTGATGCCGAACTGGATATGCTTGATACGTTGCCTGCCGTATTGGACCGCAGTCGACTCGCGTGCCAGGTCAAAATTTCTGAAGCATTACAAAATGCGGTGATCCGGCTGAACAACAAATAACAGACACAGTGAAGTGCATTTTGTTACACGGATAAGCGCGGACTGCGTGCTCTTTTATTTTTTTTGTTCGTCCGAAAGAATAAAAGCCTTCCACCCCTGAACAAATGCAACCTCATCCGTCTGAAGGGTCGAAAACAATTCGGCTTTGCTTTTAGCGCGCAGCAAGTTAATTATTACCTGCCTGCCATAGTTCATATCGAGGTACTTGACGGCCGATCCGGACAGGCTGTATCGGGACTTACCTTTCCAAAAATCATCGACTGTTGTTGGCGCTGAACCGCTCTTCACTAGTTGACTAATCTCATTCATTTTAGTGTCAGTCAATTGACCAGACGCATAAGTGGCCAATCCCTCAACGAACCAATCCAGTTTCTCTACTTCGGAAAAATCACCGCTCGGGTTGTGCTGGCCATGAAACACGTGAACCATCTCATGGGCTACCAGACGTTGCGTGGCTAATGAATCAAGGACATCATGTTCACAAGCTTCCGTTTTCCATTTGGTCGGGGCGATGATGTCAAGCTGTGTTGAAATACCGCTCGCTACCATCCAGCACTCAGACTTGAAGCCCGGCATCTTCCAATCATTTTGCCACTGACGATCTAATGATGCACGGTTCGGATGTAGATTCACGACAAAGGTTTTCATGAAAGGCTCACCGAAAAAATTTTCCGCCTGATTTACACCCACGTCAAATAACTTTTGATACATAGGAATGTCATGCGCGTTATCCACTAGGTAGGCAATCGAATACTTCAGAAATGCGTTAACGATCCGTGTGTCCTGGGCTTTTACGCCACAGGATAGAATCAAAACCAATAAAAGACAGCTAAGCTTGGTTTGCCTCATAGTCGTTTGACGCTATAGAAATCAGTCAGGTTACAAAGAATCTGGGATAAAGCTTGCCGGCCGACTTTGGAGGGGTTATTTCAACTTGAACTCATCGTACAAACGCTGAGCTTCGGCTAAAGACTTTTGCAGATTTTCATTCACAAGCACCACATCGAACTTATCCTGAAATGTCATTTCGAACTGTGCTTTGAAAAGTCTGCGGGATAAGCTTTCGGGAGTCTCGGTGCCCCGATCATGCAGGCGCTCTTTTAGAATTTCAATGGAAGGAACCTTTACAAAAATTGAAAGGGCTTTGTCGCCAAAATATTTTTTCAGATTCAGCCCGCCTTTTACATCCACATCGAAGATTACATTCTTTCCTTCGTCCCAGATGCGTTGAATTTCAGATTTAAGCGTGCCGTAGAAATTTCCTTCGTAAACTTCCTCCCACTCTACAAATTCGTTTTTATCGATGAGTTCTTTGAATTGTAACGGAGTTAGAAAATGATAATCCTGTCCGTCTTTTTCCGTACGACCGCGTTTGTCGCGGGTGGATGCAGAGATTGAGAAACCGAGATCGGGATTTGACTTTAGTAAATGCTTGACGATAGTAGTTTTTCCAGAACCGGAAGGCGCAGAAAAAATGATCGCTTTTCCGGCCATCTTACTGTGCTAAATTTTCGATTACTTTTTTGCGAATGGAATCAACCAGGTCCTGAGGTGCGTGTTGTGAACACTTTGTTTTCAGAAGCTCGCGGATGGCTACTTCCAAATGATAGCTTTTATAGCAGGGCATGCATTGCTCGAGGTGCTCTTTCATGAAATGCTCTTTCTGCTGCGGTGTGGCTTCACCATCGATGATGGATTGCAGAATCTCAAAACATTCTCGCTGGTTCTGACAGTCCTTTTTCATCTTACTAAAGTCCGGGGAGTTCATATAGTAGTATTATGCGTTATTATAACCCATTTTTTTCGCGTATTCACTTAATTTTTCCTTCAGAAGATTTCGGGCTCTGTGCAGACGGCTTCGCACCGTACCGATCGGAATATCTAATATCTTCGCCATCTCTTCGTACTTAAATCCTTCTAAATCACACAATATTATTACCGTTCTGAAGTCTACATCCAATGAATTCAATGCGATCGAAATCTCATCACCGATCATATCCTGCAACGCTTCTACGCGCAGATCGGGCGTGATTTGCCGGTCAACATCTTCGGAGTTATAATAACTTTCTACTTCCTGATAGTCTACCTTGGAAGGTTCTTTACTTTTCTTCCGGTAGTCATTAATAAAACTGTTTTTCAAAATTCGGAACAGCCACGCCTTAGCATTAGTTCCTTTCTGAAAAGAATCTATGAATCGAAATGCTTTTAAATAGGTATCCTGGAGCAAGTCTTTTGCATCATCCGAGTCCAGCGTTAGCCTGTAAGCAAAATTGTACATGGAGTTAATGTGTGGCATAAACTCTTGATTGAAAATGCTTTGCTTTTCTTTTTCGGAATATTGTTCGCGAATGACTTCTTCCATAATTCGGTAAAAATAGTAAAAAACATGAAGCTGACGACAGTTACAAAAATTCTCCCCCAATAGTCGCTGCCGTGAAGTGTGAATCAGTACAAAAACGATACCTGTATCAACATGCAGTTGGAAGCGGAAGATTTGTCAGCAGCAGGCGCGATGGGTAATGGGAAGTGGGTGATGGCGGAGCACGGTAGATGATCTTTAGCGATACGGCTATTGGGCTTCGTTTTCCACGAACGTTTCCGTATTTTGAATACCTACTCACGTGAAAAGCAGCAGCAGAAAAATTTTTTACCTGATTGTTCTCGCACAATTTTGCGGCACATCTGTCTGGTTTGCCGGAAATGCTGTACTGCCGCAACTGCAGGCGCAATACGGCTTGCCCGCAAGCGCTCTGAGTTTCTTAACTTCATCAACCCAACTCGGATTTATTCTTGGAACCCTTCTTTTTGCCGTGTCGGGGCTGAGCGACAAGTCATCACCTTCGAAATTGTTTTTTGTGTCGAGCATTTTGGCGAGCGTGTTGAATGCCGGGATGCTTTTGGATACATCGTCCTTTGAATTGATTCTTGCGACACGATTCCTTGTCGGGATTTCACTGGCGGGTATTTACCCCGTTGGAATGAAGATCGCGGCCGACTGGAACGAGCAGGGACTCGGCCTTTGGCTTGGGGCGTTGGTTGGTGCGCTCGTGTTGGGTAGTGCATTCCCTTACTCGCTGAAGGTGATTCCACAATTACCGGATGTTCACACAAGCATCGCAGCGATTTCCTTGTTGTGCCTATGCGGTGGTGCCCTCGTTTTCTTGTTTGTACCTAATGGTCCATTTCGAAAACCTTCGACATCTTTTTCATTTTTCGGAATCACGAAAGCATTTTCTTCTCAGGAATTTCGCGCGCCTGCTCTCGGCTACTTCGGTCATATGTGGGAGCTGTATGCCATGTGGGCTTTCATTCCCACTATCATTGCTTATTATGCAGAACGCAACCAACTCACTATCGATCCATCGATCTTAACATTCATCACAATAGGTGCCGGGGCATTGGGTTGTTACCTTGGCGGGATACTTTCAAGACGTATTGGAAGTTCAGCACTTGCGACAATCGCGCTGGCTTGTTCAGGAGCCTGCTGCCTCCTGTCACCGCTCATATTCAACTTGTCGGTAATTCCCTTTTCAATTTTTATGATCTTCTGGGGTTTAACGATGGCTGCCGACTCACCACAATTCTCTGCGCTGACTGCCCGAGGCGCGCCTGCAGAGGTGCGAGGATCTGCAATAACCATGGTCGTGTGCATTGGATTCGCGGTAACCATCATCAGCATCCAATTGATTTCATTCCTTGAGACAGTTATTCCATTCGAATATCTTTTTCTTATTCTTCTGCCAGGTCCGGTGTTCGGATGCCTTGCCATGAGAAAATCGTTTACTCAATCAACCATTCTTAAGACACTATGAGCTTTGTAAAAACTTCTGACATCAAACCAAAAGAAATTGCTCCGGGCTTCTTTGGTCGTTTCATCCACAGCGAAAATATGACAATCGCCTATTGGGAAATCAAACAAGGCTCGACCATTCCAGTGCATCATCACGTTCACGAAATGACCGTCAATGTGATTTCCGGAAAACTTCAGCTTACTATTGGAAATGAAACGCAGGTGCTTGAACCCGGAACGGTTGGCGTCATCCCATCCCATGTTCCGCATACGGCTACCGCTATCACTGATTGCAAAGTGATTGATGTTTTTTATCCCGTGAGGACAGACTACACAAATAATCCCTAAATCCCTCAAAGCGACTTGAGTGCATCCGTCCGCTGATATCAGCGAGTATTTTGCGGTCAGAAATGTTTTTTATCATTCATGTGCAGTTTGTACATTGACCTCCTATTAATAAAGCTATGGAAAGAAGAAAGTTTATCCAGAAGTCAATACTTGCGACATCAGCAGTAGCGGCTGCCAGTGTAACGGAAGCGTTCGCACAACAATCATCGAACAAGGAGATTTACGAGTGGCGCGTGTACACCATGCGCTGGGGCACGGGTGCGCTCGATACCTATTTATCGAAAGCATTGATTCCTGCTTTAAATAGACAGGGAATTAAAAACGTAGGTGCATTCTCCGAAATCTCGAAATCCGAGCCTGCGAAAATCTATTTACTCGTTCCCTATTCTTCTATGGCGGACTACGCGAAGGTAAATGAAGCACTGAAAAAAGATACAGCGTTTACAGAAGCTTCGGCCGACTATAATAAAATACCCGTAGAGCAAGCCGTGTATTCGCGTTACACTTCATCGTTGATGATAGCATTCGATGGTTTGCCAAAAATGATCGTTCCGAAAAATGAGAAACGAATTTTTGAAGTGCGCACGTATGAGGGCTATAGTGACGATGCGGTCAGAAGAAAAATTAAGATGTTCAATGACGAGGAGTTCACCATATTCAACCGTGTAAAATTAAACCCGGTGTTTTTCGGAGAGGTTGTTGCCGGGCCGAATCTTCCTGCATTGACTTACATGCTCACTTTCAAAAACATGGAAGAACGCGATCAAAACTGGAAAGCTTTCGGTGGAGATCCTGACTGGCAGCGGGTCTCCAAAGATCCGCAGTACGCCAACACGGTTTCTCAGATCTACAAAACATTTCTGGAGCCTACCGCGTATTCGCAAGTTTGATTGCTATGGAGAAAAAGCCAGTGCATTTGAAAGGTCTCGCGCTTTCGCGGATTGTTGCCGGGGCCTGGCGATGGAACAACGTTGATGTGACCCGGCTTATCGAGACAAGTCTCGAAGCCGGAATCACCTCCTTCGATCACGCAGACATTTACGGTGATTACAGTAACGAGAAGATCTTTGGAGAGGGTCTGGCAAAAGTAAAAATCAGTCGTCACCAGATCCAGTTAATTACCAAATGCGGTATCAAACTACTTTCTTCCAAAAAGCCTGGCACGTGGGTGAAGCATTACGACACTTCGAAGGAACACATCCTGGCATCGGTTGACACTTCGCTAAAAAATCTTGGAACAGATTATCTCGATCTGTTACTCATTCATCGGCCTGATCCACTGATGGATCCTGAAGATATTTCGGAAGCATTCGGTTTGCTAAAGCAAAATGGGAAAGTGTTGCACTTCGGTGTTTCAAATTTTACTGGGACACAATTTGAAATGTTACAGAGTTATCTGCCATTTCCACTTGTAACGAATCAGGTAGAAATGTCGCTCAGCAAACTAGACAGTTTTTACGATGGCACGCTGGATGTGCTCCAAAAACATAGGACATCAGCAATGGCATGGTCACCGCTCGGTGGAGGAAAACTGATGTCACAGAACGTTGCTCTATGGTCGAAAAAAGAAAAGTACAATGCCACGGAGACACAACTGTCTCTCGCCTGGCTGATGCGTCACCCCTCAACAATATTTCCTGTAATTGGAACAACGCAACCTGAACGCATCATCGAAAGCGCCAAGGCGGTGAACATACAACTTGACAGGCAGGATTGGTTTGAAATGTTGAAGGCAGCCGCTGGTCGGGACGTGGCGTGATCTTAACTTGCTTTTACGCTATGAGACTCTCTCTACTTTGGATGCTCGTTACCTTGAGCACATCATTGGTCTGTGCACAACAGAAACCCTTGTCGGCTGACACATTGCACTGGAGCAGCAGTCGGCCGCTAACGTGGGATGACTTTAAAGGCAAACCGATTGAAGGCATTGGCTTCTTTGGAGAGGCCTATTGTCAGGACGCGGCAAATTTTGAAAAAGCATCAACATTCAGTAAGACAAAAACAACCGTCACAGCAATTTTTGATAAGCGCAATTCGTGGGTCGATCCAACACAGAAAACAGATCAGGGACTTCTATACTTCCAGGTCATGTTTAACCTGTTTGAAGTGCATGCGCGCGAGCTTCGGAAAAAGCTGAAGGAGACGAAGCTGGGTATGAATCCCACAAAGGTGTTTCAGCAACTACATGGTGAGTCGATGTCAATGTTATCGGACGAATACGGCAAATTTCGGGAAGAAACAAAAGCTGGAAGCGATCTGTCGCAGCTAAAGCATTGGGATGCCGTAGTTCAACAAAAGCTCTTGAATTTACAGGGCAATTAACACAGCGCCTGGAATTTTAATCAAACGTCTTTCGTTATCACTCCTTCAGGTTCGTTTAATTTACCTGATCAATGTTTTTCCGAAAACATTGTGGTTTAATAACTTGCATTCTTCCATATTTACCGGCCATGGCCAAAACATCCGCAGAACCAAAAATCATCGATAATACCGGCTTTGAAAATATAGAGGTTGTTGGCGCACGTGAGCACAACCTCAAAAACATCAGCGTAAGCTTTCCCCGAAATAAACTCGTTGTCATTACCGGCATCAGCGGCAGTGGAAAATCATCCCTTGCCTTTGACACGATCTATGCAGAGGGACAACGCAGGTACATGGAAAGTTTCTCTGCCTATGCAAGAAGTTTCCTGGGCAACCTTGAGCGCCCTGACGTTGACAAAATCAATGGTCTCAGCCCCGTTATTTCAATCGAACAGAAAACAACATCGCGGAACCCACGCTCGACTGTTGGAACGGTGACCGAAATCTACGACTTCATGCGTCTGCTCTTCGCGCGAGCAGGTGAGGCATTTTCGTATTTGTCAGGGGATAAGATGGTGCGCCAGTCCGAAGACCAGATCCTCGACACGTTGCTGAATAACTTTAAAGGGAAGAAGTTGATCCTGCTGGCACCTGTCATCAAAGGTCGTAAGGGTCATTACCGCGAATTGTTTCAGCAGATCAGAAAGTCGGGCTACACAAAAGTTCGCGTTGATGGAGAAGTTCAAGAGATCACTGCAAAGATGCAGGTGGACAGATACAAAATCCACGACATTGAAATTGTGATGGATCGGATCGTTGCTGATCCGAAAGATCGCGCACGTATCAGTCAATCGATCAACAAATCGTTGAAAGAAGGGAAGGGTGTGATGATGGTGATGGAAGAGAACAATAAAGTTCATCACTTCTCGAAATTCCTGATGGATCCAAAGACGGGATTATCCTACGATGAACCTGCACCGAATTCGTTTTCGTTCAACTCACCCTATGGCGCGTGCCCAACGTGTAATGGCCTCGGTCAAATTGAAGAAATTACGGAAGAATCCGTTATTCCGGATAAGAGCTTGAGCATTAGTCGCGGTGGAATTCTTCCGTTGGGTGAATATCGCGATATCTGGATCTTCAAAAAGATCGAAGCCATTCTTAAGCGCTATAAATTAACGTTGACCACACCACTTAAGAGCATTCCGAAAGATGTCATCAATGTTCTTCTTTACGGTGATGATGTACCTGTGGGGGTTGCATCGGTAAAATACCCAGGCACAGAGTGGAATACGAGGTTCGAAGGCATCATTAACTTTCTTGAGAAGCAACGCGATGAAGGATCTGAAGCCATCAAGAATTGGGTCGAAGATTTTACGATTGTAAAGACGTGTCCTGAATGCGGAGGTGCACGATTGAAAAAAGAATCGCTCCATTTCAAGATCGATGGTAAGAACATCTCCGAGCTTTCGCTGCTTGGCATTAACGATCTCCAGAAATGGTTTGACGGTTTAGAGAAGCGTTTGGATGATCGTCAGCGTGTCATTGCAACTGAAGTCTTGAAAGAGATCCGTAAGCGAATTGGATTTTTGCTCGATGTGGGGTTGGATTATCTGCATTTACATAGACCAATCCGCACATTAAGTGGCGGTGAATCGCAGCGCATTCGACTTGCAACGCAAATTGGAACACAGCTTGTTGGCGTTCTTTATATTCTTGATGAACCCAGCATCGGACTTCACGCCAGAGACAATGTTAAGCTCATCAAAGCCCTGAAAGATCTTCGCGATTTGGGGAACTCAGTAGTCGTAGTCGAGCATGATAAAGATATGATGCTGGAATCCGATTACATTATTGATATCGGTCCAGGTGCTGGAAGACATGGTGGAAGTGTTGTTGCAGAAGGCGATCCTGAAAAGTTTTTGAAGAACAACAGTACCACCGCAAAGTACCTCAGCGGTAAACTTGGCATAAACTATTCCAAGCAGCGAAGAAAAGGAAGTGGAGAAAGCTTAAAACTGACAGGAGCCACGGGTAACAACCTGAAGAATGTCGATCTCAAGATTCCGTTGGGAACGCTGACGTGTATTACCGGTGTGTCCGGTAGTGGAAAGTCTACGCTCATTCACGAGACGCTTTTCCCGATTCTGAACAAATACTTCTACAACTCCAGAACAGAACCACTCGCCCACAAGAGCATCGAAGGTCTGGATCTGATCGATAAAGTGATTGAAGTAGACCAGTCTCCGATCGGAAGGACACCACGTTCTAACCCGGCAACATACACCGGTGTGTTTACGGATATACGTGATTTGTTCTCACAATTACCCGAAGCAAAGATTCGCGGATACAAATCCGGAAGATTTTCTTTTAACGTAAAGGGCGGAAGATGTGAAACGTGTGAAGGCGCAGGCTTGCGTCTGATCGAGATGGAGTTCCTTCCTGACATTTACGTTCCCTGCGAAACATGCAAAGGCAAACGCTATAATCGTGAGACGCTTGAAGTTCGCTTTAAAGGCAAGTCAATTTCCGATGTTCTTGACATGACGGTGGAGGAAGCTGTTACGTTCTTCGAGAATCAACCTAAAATTTTAAGGAAGATTCAGACGTTGCTGGAAGTTGGCCTTGATTACATTTCTCTCGGTCAGCATGCGACAACGTTGTCTGGAGGTGAAGCACAACGGGTGAAACTCGCAACGGAACTTTCGAAACGCGACACGGGTAAGACGTTTTATATTCTTGATGAGCCTACAACAGGATTGCACTTCCAGGACATTGCTCACTTGCTGGATGTACTTCAAAAGTTGGTGGATAAGGGTAACACCGTGTTAGTGATTGAACATAACATGGATGTAATCAAGTCATCGGATTATATTGTCGATCTTGGTCCCGAGGGTGGCGCGAAAGGTGGCAAGATTGTGGCGAAAGGGACACCTGAAGAAGTGGCCAAGAATCCGGCATCCTTTACTGGAAAATTCCTGAACGCAGAACTCGGATAAAATGAATTCATACAGAAGACAGTACCTTTTTGGCGGCTTGTTTGTTGCCTTCGCGATTTACCAGGCCGTTGTAGGCGACATGCTTGAGTTTAGTCTCTATGGCGTAGCGGGTCTCGCGTTCATTATCAATGCCGCGACCTTTGAGCCAAAGCTTTTGCCTTATAAAAAACCTTTAGTCATAACCACGTGGGTTTTGATTGCGGTCACAGGTACACTATTCCTTTACCTGCTTCAATTCAAATACCTTTAAGCAACCGCTGACGGAAATCCGGAACCTTCATTGGCTATTTGTTGTAATTTTGTAACGAGTAAAAACCGAATATCGATATGAGAGCATTAATCGTGGATGATGAACGTTTGGCCAGAAAAGAACTGATCAAACTTCTTGAAGACCATCCGATGATTGAAGTTGTTGGTGAAGCCATGAACGCTGAGGAAGCTATGACCATGGTGAACGAGCTTAACCCCGACCTCCTCTTCCTCGACATCCAGATGCCGGGCAAAACCGGATTTCAACTTTTAGAGATGCTGGATTCTGTTCCACTGGTCGTCTTCACTACAGCCTACGATGAATTCGCGTTGAAAGCCTTCGAAGTAAACGCGCTCGATTATTTATTAAAACCGATCCAGGCTGAAAGGCTTTCGGAAACCATTTCAAAACTTTCCGAAAAGGAACGCGCAAAGACGGTGGCCGTGCAAGGCGGAGAAAAGAAACTCGGCCTGAACGACCAGGTATTCGTGAAAGATGGCGACCGCTGCTGGTTCGTTAGTCTGTCGAATGTTAGAATGTTTGAGTCAGACGGGAACTACATTAAAGTATACTTTGACAATAACCGGCCAATGATTCACAAGTCGTTGAACGCATTGGATGAAAAATTAGACGAGCGCGCATTCTTCCGCGCAAGCCGCAAACACATTGTAAACCTTAGCTGGGTCGAAGGCATCGAGCCGTGGTTTAATGGTGGTCTGATGGTTCGACTAAAAGGTGGTGACAAGGTTGAAGTGAGCCGTAGGCAAGCTGCGAAATTCAAAGATATGATGAGTCTTTAAGGGGATTTAAACCGTAAGTTGTGCTGAAGGAACTGAAGGACATAAAATGGTGGCGATCGTTTGCAGTATGGTGGGTAGTCTTTTCAGTCTTTTATTGGTTTATGTGGTGGATTGTGAGGGACGACCCACAGCCTATCGGGAAAGTATTGTTTACCACATTCTTCATGACGTTCATTTCAAACTGGCTCGTCACGAGATCCAAACTGAAAAAGTCGGATTCTAACCAACCGAAGTAACTCGAGTTTGCAGTTTAACTTCCTTTCCGATCCTATCGGAACCAAAGCTTGACATCTATCTTCTCCGTTGATTCAAGTCGAAATCAAACTTTCGACTTATGAAATCTTCATTTACAGCAGCATTCATTTTCATTGGCACCCTTGCTTTCGGCCAATCCGCGGAAGATCTTTCCATTTTCGATGGACGTCATTGGGGCATTGTATTGCAGCATCCCGAAACAAAAAATGTAAGCGTCAAGAAAAACATTCCTTACCTAAGCGATTCAAAAGGAACTCTCAAATTCGATTTGTATTCGCCACCCTCCATCAAGCAAAATGAAAAACGACCAGCGATCGTGTTTCTAAATGCGATCGGGGAGCGTCCGAACGATATGGCAGTAAAAGATTGGGGGATCTATGCATCGTGGCCAAGGCTCATGGCTGCCGAAGGATACATTGGGATCTCGATGGAGACAGATGGAACACGCATCCAGGAATCGCTCTCCTCACTGTTTGATTACATAAAAAATAATGGTGCGCAACATCAGATCGATGCTGACCGGCTTGGAGTATATGCCGCGTCCGCAAACGTTGGGCAGTCATCTGTGTATCTCTTGGGTCCAAACGCTTTCGCAGGAATCAAAGCCGCAGTCTTGTATTACGGTAACGCGCCACAGGGGCCCTATCGAAAAGACCTGCCTGTATTTTTCGTTGTGTCCGAAGGCGATGTCGGCCGAAGCAATTATGGCGGACTTTGGACTGAAGTACTAAAAAACAACGCACCCTGGACAATCGCGATGGGCTCGAATCTCATTCATGCATTCGATGCCTTTAGCGACAACGATGAATCCCGCAGAATGGTGAAACAGACCATATCGTTCTGGAAAAATAATCTTGACCCGATTCCTGCACACCACTGGGATGACGCGGTTGGAAGAAAAGTCCTTGAAGCACAATATGGCAACAAACCTGATGCTGCCTTGGCATTGCTAAGCGATTATTTGAAAACTGACCCGAACGAAACTGGCGCGTTGTTTCAACAGGCAAATATTCTGAAGAATCTCAACCGCACCGGAGAAGCACGAGAAGGATTTAAAAAGATTATTGCAAAAGAACCTGAGCATACGCAGGCGCTGATCTCCTTATATCAGGTTGAGCATACATTAGGAAATACTGCCGATGCGAAAAAATACTTTGACCGCGCGGAGAAGACCGGGAAAATTTCACGTGATCAGTATTACTTCCTCGGCATGACGATGTATAACAACAAAGATCACAAGGAGGGCGTGAAGTTCTTTGAAAAGATTGTCACCATGAATCCATACGCTACGGATTATTACAATCTCGCATGCGGTTATGCGATGATCAATGAAAAAGATAAAGCGTTCACTGCACTGAATAAATCGATTGATATGGGAATGACCTCGAAGGCGCAGTTCGAGAATGATACGGATTTGAATTCGTTGAGAGGCGATAAGCGTTATCAGGAGCTGCTGGTGCGATTGAAATAGATTTAATAGCCACTCCCGCGAGGCGCGGGACCTTCGGCAAGACACCAAGGACACTAAGACGCACTAAGAGTTTTTCTACAATCCCTTAGTGTTCCTTTGTGTTCTTAGAGCCTTGTCGAAGATTCCGCGTTTCGCGGAAGTGGCTGATCAAACTCTTAAATCAGCAAGAATAAACTGGAAGCCAGGAAGAACAGGCTCACCGGATAATGGTGTGTCGAAACCGTTGTGCGTGCTTTGGGATTCACCTTCATAAACATGCACAATTTCAGTTTCAGGATCGATGAGCCATCCCAACTCACAACCATTTTGGATCCACTCGATCATTTTTTCTTTCAGCTGTTTTAGTGAATCGCTTGAGGATCTCAATTCAACAACAAAGTTTGGACAGAGATGTGGAAATTTTTTAAGCTCAGATGGATCAACCGCCTTCAGTCGCTCGTGGCTGATCCAGGCAGCATCAGGACTTCGCATCGATCCATCCTTCAGGAAAAAGCCCGTATTGGAGTCAACACATTCACCGAGGCCAGCCTCGATATTCCACCGCGTGAGTTGATAAAGAATTTTATTATTTGACCTACCTGTGTAATAGAATGTCGGCTCCTGAACGAAGATTTCACGGTTCGGAAGTCGTTCAATTCTTAGTTCAGCATTCTCGATGCAGAATTGCGAGAATTCCTCATCCGTCATTGCCTGCACGTATTTGCCCTTGAGTGTTGTAGGAAAAATCATAACTCAATTTACGAAATGTGCCGTTTGAAGGACAGTCCAGTTTCCAGTAGCGGGATCGGAAAATGCAGTAGCCACCAAGACACTAAGAACACTAAGGAACACCAAGAGGTTATCTACATATCTTAGTGTTCCTTAGTGTCCTTAGAGCCTTCGTGGCTATAAAAACAAAAAGAGCCAATCAAATGACCGGCTCTCTTTATTGTTTGAATCTGAATTACTCACCTTTTTTATCCTTCGAAGACTCTTTGTCTTTCGATTCTTTCGAGGTTTTTCCCTTCTTCACTTTGATGGTAAGAACATCTCCTTTGCCTTCGTAGTCGGCCAGGATGGTTCCACCTTCTTCAACTTCACCTCTCAGAATTTCTTCTGCTACCGGATCTTCAAGATATTTCTGAATCGCGCGGTTTAGCGGACGAGCTCCGAACTGATGATCATATCCTTTCTCAGCAAGGAAATCTTTCGCCTTGTCCGTCAACTCAACATTGTAGCCGATCTGAATAATGCGATCGAAAAGCTTCTTGAGTGTGATATCGATGATCTTGTGGATGTGCTCACGCTGAAGTGAGTTAAACACAATCACATCGTCAAGACGGTTCAGGAATTCAGGGCTGAAGGCACGCTTCAATGCGTTCTGAATTGTAGACTTCATGGCCTCTTCTTCGCTCTCACGTTTTGCCGCGCTCGCGAAACCGATACCTGTTCCGAAATCTTTCAGGTCACGAACACCGATGTTCGATGTCATGATGATGATTGTATTTCTGAAGTCAACACGTCTTCCAAGTCCATCCGTGAGGATACCATCATCCAACACCTGGAGCAGGATATTGAATACATCCGGGTGAGCTTTTTCAATTTCGTCAAGCAACACCACCGAGTAAGGCTTACGTCTTACTTTTTCAGTAAGCTGTCCACCTTCTTCGTAACCAACGTATCCTGGAGGCGCTCCAACAAGGCGTGATACAGAGAATTTCTCCATGTATTCACTCATGTCGATGCGAACCAAGGCATCTTCTTTATCGAACAAGTAGGTTGCGAGAACCTTCGCCAATTCCGTTTTACCAACACCGGTAGGACCGAGGAAGATAAATGAACCGATAGGCTTCTTAGGATCCTTCAATCCGACACGCGTACGCTGGATTGCTTTCACCAGTTTCTTGATCGCTTCTTCCTGGCCGATTACTTTTCCGCTCAACTCTTCGCCCATGTTGAGAAGCTTGTTGCTTTCCTTCTGAGCAATACGTTTTGTAGGGATACCGGTCATCATGGCGATTACGTCAGCAACGTTGTCTTCGTTAACCGTATACTTTTCAGTCCGGGTTTTCTCTTCCCACTTTGCTTTCGCGATTTCAAGTTGTTCGATCAGTTTTTTCTCGCGGTCACGCAGCTGGGCAGCTTCCTCGTATTTCTGACTCTTAACAACCCTGTTCTTTTCTTTCTTAACATCTTCGATCGCTTCCTCGAACTTCACGATGTCTTCCGGAACGTGGATGTTGTTGATGTGCACGCGTGCACCAGCTTCATCCAACACGTCTATCGCCTTATCTGGAAGATAGCGGTCGCTGATGTAGCGGTCTGAAAGTTTCACACACGCTTCGATCGCTTCCTTTGTATAGACTACGTGGTGGTGATCTTCGTACTTCTCTTTGATGTTCTCGAGGATCTGCACGGTTTCTTCCGGTGAAGTAGAATCTACCATCACCATTTGGAAACGTCTTGCAAGCGCACCATCTTTTTCGATGTATTGTCTGTATTCATCGAGCGTAGTTGCGCCAATGCATTGGATTTCTCCGCGGGCAAGGGCGGGTTTAAACATGTTGGAAGCATCCAGCGAGCCAGACGCACCACCAGCACCTACGATCGTGTGCAATTCATCAATGAACAGGATCACATCCGGAGATTTCTCGAGTTCATTCATAACTGCTTTCATTCTTTCTTCAAACTGACCGCGGTATTTAGTACCGGCAACCAGTGAAGCAAGATCGAGTGTGACTACGCGCTTACCGAACAATACGCGTGACACCTTTTTCTGAATGATACGCAGTGCGAGACCTTCGGCAATTGCCGTTTTACCTACACCGGGTTCACCAATCAGGATCGGGTTGTTCTTCTTTCTTCTGGACAGGATTTGCGCCACGCGCTCAATTTCTTTCTCCCGTCCTACGATAGGATCGAGCTTATTGTCTTCCGCCAGTCGGGTTAAATCCCTGCCGAAATTATCCAGCACAGGAGTACGTGATTTCTCTGTTCCTTTCTTCTCTTTTCCGGCACCGGCACCTGAGCCAGCGCTGCCGAAAATTTTTGAAGAATCATCATCCGGATCGTCAGTATCCGAAGATGCCATTGGGCTTTCGTTTTGGTATTCCAGCATTTCTTTTACAGTCTCGTAGTTAACGTCAAACTTATTTAAGATTTGCGTTGCGAGGTTATCTGCATCGCGCAGGATCGAGAGCAATAAATGTTCCGTGCCTATCAGCTGAGCCTTGAAAATCTTGGCTTCGAGGTAGGTTATCTTCAGAACTTTTTCAGATGCTTTCGTCAGCGGAATGTTAGCGAGGTTTTTAATCTCATGCGTTGCCGTCCCTTTCGAAATCTTTTCGATCTCTCCACGGAGTTCTTCGAGTGGTACACCCAGCTTCTTGAGAACGCCTACAGCAACACCTTCACCTTCGCGAATCATTCCCAGCAACAGGTGCTCGGTGCCAATATAATCATGGCCGAGGCGCAATGCTTCTTCCCTGCTAAGTGAGATCACTTCTTTAACGCGGTTGGAAAATTTAGCTTCCATGTAAAAAATAGATGATTAGATATGGTAAATGTAAAGTTTTTCTATCGTACAACGCTATAGAGAAACTAAGAATTATCCTAGAAACGCGGAGCGCCCTTCAAATGTTCATTTTGGAGACGAAGCTTGTACGATATCCCACGCGCCCGGTCCTTTACAGAAAATCAGGTCGATGAGACTGAGGTTAGGTACAAACATGTTGCCAAAGACCTGATGGTATACTGCCGGTTCATAAATTTGTGCCAGCGCTTGAGGGTTTTTCGGTGAGATCGTGGAACGTAGGTCGTAAATCGCTTGCGAAGGGGTTTTTTCAAAAGCGAATGTTCCACGCACCGGAATCTTGATTTTCAACCACTTGAGACATAATGTCAGCAACGCTTGATTTAGCTCAAACAATCTGTCAAATTTCCTGAAAAGCGTGTCGTGCAAATCGACCGAATAATGTTCAAAGAAAGGCGCTTTGCCGTAGCTCGACTGAATTGCTCGCCAATGATTGTTAAGCCACCGTTGCGAATAATCGATCTGAATCTCCGTAATTAATCTCTTTCCGCCAGTGTTAGCGAGCGGGACAATTAGGGGTATTACGCCCTGGCTTGAATTGATATAACAGCGATTGCGGAAGGTTTGCTTCTGAAAATTTTCGTGTCTTTCAAGCAGGAGTTCATCTGCGTGTGAAATAGCCGCAAAGTACGCGATCGAGGGTAGGTAATGTGATTCGATTAAAATGGATTGCACCGAACAATTTTTCTTGCAAGGTATCGAGTTTGCATGCACAGTCAGTCCCGCTGCTGTTGAAATTATTCACCACACGGGACGGAGACACGGCCCTTTTATACCGTGTCGAATTCACCGAGCCCCTGACGAATAATTTCAGGTTGATCGGTCGTACAGTCGACAATCGTTGAAGGTACATTTCCTCCAATCCCACCATCAATCACAATATCAACTACATTCTTCATGTCTTCGTAAATCTCTTCCGGGTCGGTAGTATACTCTTTAATTTCATCCTCATCTTTAATTGACGATGTTATAATTGGGTTGCCCAGCATCTCAACAATTATTTGCGGAATGCGATGATCAGGAATTCTGATGCCTACTGTTTTTTTGTTTACATCAAGCACCTTTGGAACTTTCGAACTCGATTCCAGAATGAATGTATACGGACCGGGAAGATTTCGTTTCAGAATTTTAAATACAGGAGTTTCAATTCGTCTGACATACTCTGAAATCTGGCTGATATCGGAGCAGATGAAGGACAGGTTTAACTTCTGCGGTTTGATCTCAAGAATCTGACAGAGGCGCTCTACTCCTTTTTTGTTAAACAGGTCGCAGCCAATACCGTAAATTGTATCGGTGGGATAAATGACAATACCTCCAGCCTTCAACTTCGATACGACTCGCTCGATTTTTCTGTTTTCGGGATTAAGCGGATGAATTTTTAGAAGCTCTGCAGCCATGCGTGTGCAACGTTCAGCGATTTAATAGTGTTAAATTTAGAACCAAATCAACGATTGCATCTGTTGATTCGTTAAAACTTAGTAATCTTGAGAAATTTTTTGATTTATTTTTAGTTATGCGACCGTCAAAGAGACTGATCTTTTTTCTGCTGGTATCGATTCTGATGATATCGTTTGTTTTTTATGGATATCAGATCTGCTATACACCAAACGTTTTAGTGGGTAAAAAAGATCGCCAGATTTTAATCCCCCGGGGCGCTAAATTTAAAGATGTTCAGGGCATTCTCCATGAACAAAACCTTGTGCAGGATCTAATTTCATTCAGTTTTCTCTCCCGCCTGATGGACTACGATGAAAACATCAAGTCAGGCCGATACGTGTTACGCGCGAATATGACCAACCTCCAGGCTATTCGCCTGCTACGCTCTGGCGAACAAGAGCCGGTTAAGATTACATTTAATAATGTGAGACTCATTTCCGAGTTGAGTGAGAAGATCACAAAAAATCTGATGATAACACCCGCGGAATTCGAAGCAGCGCTCGTGCAGTTTGCGATGACCAACAAATATGGCTTCAACAAAGACAATGTCCTGACCATGTTCATTCCGAACACATATGAAGTTTACTATCAGGCAAGCCCACAGGAAGTCATCGAACGCATGTACCAGGAGTATCAAAATTTCTGGACATCGGAGCGCAAAGCGAAAGCCGATAAGTTGGGATTAACGCCAATCGAAGTTTCGATTATGGCATCCATTGTACAGGCAGAATCAATTAAAAAAGAAGAGGCACCGATCATTGCCAGCCTTTATCTGAACCGTTTAAAGACGGGAATGCCGCTTCAGGCGGATCCGACATTGGTTTTTGCCGTTGGTGATTTTTCTTTGAAGCGCGTCCTTAACGAACACAAAGAAATTGATTCTCCCTATAACACTTATCGCAACACGGGGTTGCCTCCCGGGCCAATTAATATGGCGGAGATTCGTTCGTTGAACGCTGTCCTGGATCCCGCTCCTACAAACTACTTGTATATGTGTGCGAAGGAAGATTTTTCCGGCAATCATAATTTTACGGCAGACTACAAGCAGCATATCAACAACGCAAAGAAGTATCAGGCTGCACTTGAGCGTGAAATCAAAATCGGACAGGCACGCAGACGCGCAGAGCAAAAGAAATAGAAATGTATACGTCCGAGACTCACATCCGCGTTCGTTATGGAGAAACCGATCAGATGGGATACGTGTACTATGGAAATTATGCCATGTATTACGAAGTCGGGCGTGTTGAAAGTCTTCGAAAGTTAGGGTTGTCTTATAAGGAATTGGAAGACCTTGGTGTAATGTTGCCTGTGCTTGAGAACCACTCCAAGTACATTGCGCCAGCACGATATGACGACCTGCTACGGATCGTTACAACCCTTCGCGAAAAACCAGGCGTAAAAATCAAATTTGAGTACGAGATATTTAATGAAAGTAATACCTTGATTCATGCGGGTGAGACGGTCCTGGTATTTATCAATCGGAAGACCAATAAGCCGTGTCGTCCACCGGAAGAAATGCAAAAAATACTGGCGCCCTTTTTTCCATGAGGTTCAAGCAAAAAAAATGGATTCTGCGGATACTCCCCGTGTGGCTTTTAATCACATGGATGAGAAAACTTCGCTTTACGCGGCATGAGGGCGTCTCGCTTTACAAAATCGTTAAAGTCTTTATACGCAACCTGGAAGATGACGAGATCATGGACCGTGCTAACGGAGTTGCCTTCAATTTTATTTTAGCAACGTTCCCCGCCATCATTTTCCTCTTCACACTCATCCCTTACGTTTCACACTATTTTCCCGAGATCAACACCGAAAGCATTATGCTCTTCATGAAAGATCTGGTTCCGGAGAATACATACGAGGTCGTCTCCACTACTGTACTGGACATTGTAAGTAATCAGCGCGGAGGCCTGTTAACGTTTGGTTTCTTCTTCGCCATGTACTTATCAACGAATGGAATGATGGCCTTGATGCGTGCCTTTAATTCGTGCTATAAAACAATTGAAAACAGAAGTGGTTTAAAAACGCGCCTCATCGCCACGGGTCTTACGCTTAACATGACCATCGTTCTTTTCCTGGCGATTCTTCTGCTTGTTGTTGGTCAGCTGGTGATGGAATATATTCTCGTCCACATGCGCGAGCTAAACATCATGAACTTCGACCAATTTACCGTCAACCTGATTTTTGTTTTACGCTTCATTGTGATCTTTGTCGTATTCTTCCTGGCCATCAGCACCATTTACTATTTCGGACCAGCCATTCACTATAACTGGAGATTTTTTTCCATCGGTTCACTGATCGCAACGCTGCTTGCGCTTGGTGTTTCTTATGGTTTTTCATTTTACGTTACCAACTTTGGAACATACAACAAAGTGTACGGCTCCATCGGAGTACTCATTGCGTTGATGGTCTGGATCCAACTCATCACGGTAGTGCTGCTTATCGGTTACGAGATAAATGCCTCGATCCATGAAGCAATCCGGAACGAGGCGCTGTGGAAAGCGCGCAAATACCGGCTGAAGAAACAGCAGGCAGTCTGAGTTTCCTCCTCTTTTTTTTATAGCTTTAAATCCCCACTTTCGCAATGGTCATTGCAAGGCGCACAATTTGTGCCATTGGACATTTATTATGGATGCGTTAACACAGGAAATTCGGAACCGTTATATCGAACTTTTTAATGGTGAGCCGTTGCTGGTGCGTTCACCCGGACGAATCAATCTTATTGGTGAGCACACAGATTACAATGATGGATTCGTGATGCCTGCAGCGATTGACAAGCAAATAATTTTTGCGATCGGCCTGTCGAATAATAGCGACTCTCAGATTTATGCCAAGGATTTCGATCAACACATTTCTGTCGACATCAAAAATCCGGCAAAGGTGAATAAACCCGGCTGGGCAAATTATTTGTTGGGCGTTCTTTTTCAGATTCAGCAGCATGGTCATCCCGTACAAGCCTTCAATTGTGTTTTTGGAGGAAACATCCCAACGGGTTCCGGACTCTCGTCATCAGCAGCGCTCGAATGCGGATTCGGCTTTGCACTGAACGAACTATTCAGCCTCAACATTCCGAGACTGACAATCGTGACCATGGCTCAATGGGCAGAACACAATTACGTTGGTGTGAAGTGCGGGATCATGGATCAATACGCCAGCGTGATGGGAAAAGATGGGAGTGTGATTTTACTGGACTGTCGTTCGTTGCAGCACCGGTACGCACCGATCGACCTGAGCGATCATATTATTGTATTGTGCGACACGAAAGTGAAACACGCACTGGTGGACTCAGAATACAACACCCGCAGACTGGAATGCGAAGAGGGTGTTCGCATCCTCAAGAAACATTATCCAACGATTCAAAGCTTGCGCGATGTATCCCTTGAGATGGTAAATAAACACAAGGATGAATTGAAAGGGAAAGTTTTCGACCGTTGTTTCTATGTGGTGTCGGAAATCCAACGTGTACAGGCTGCAACCAAAGACCTTGAAGCCAACGACCTCAAGGCTTTCGGAAAAAAGATGTACGAAACACACGAAGGACTCTCCAAG
>DASWTM010000039.1:0-3093 GCA_036402115.1 Chryseosolibacter sp. | reverse complement strand
GCCTTAACTGCCGCAATGAGCGTTGAAAAATTTTTATTAAAATAAGCAGGCGCTACAATGGTTCCAACGATCGGTGTGATCGATGGCGGAACGAGTACCGCATCGATAACATGTACGACACCGTTTGTTGCAGCAACATCTTCCGTTGTAACGGTAGCGTTATTGATCTTTACACCGCTACTTAAATTGACAGTTGCTTTCTCGCCACCTACCGTTGTCACTTCACCATTGACAAGTTGATTAGAGCGAACTGTTGTTGTCAACACATGATACTCGAGAATATCACGCAGTACGTCTTCCGGTACATCATCGAGACTGGTTTGACCGATGGCAGTCAGAAGATTTTGGAACGCCTGATTCGTTGGCGCGAAGACAGTGAAGGTTCCATTTCCACTCAGGGTCGTTACCAGGTCGGGAAACTTCACCAGCGCAGCCTCAAGGGTTGAGAGATCATCGTTTTCCTGTGCCAACGCTACAATGTTCTGTGTTGGTTGATTATCGTCATCATCATCGCAGCTGACAAACACGACAGCCAACAACGTGAACAAAAACACAATCGGCCCGGCAATAACCGGCCTCGTGAGCAATCTTGGTTTCTGAGAAGTCATAATGTTTTGGTTTAAACTCTTTTGCTCATTAAACACAATGACTGGAGTTTTGTCAGAGCGCTCAGGATTGAACTGGCGGAAAAGCGGAGTGATTTGAATATTATGAAGAGCGGAATGAATCCCTGAGCAGAATGGATCGATTGACAAACCTATCTGTTCATCCAGAAAGAACTTTGTTCCTTTATAGAGAGTAAGCCAATGTTGCTCTTGGTTAAGTCGGTAGTACCGAAGGGTCCGCTGCAACCCACCGCATTCATTAAGCTGCAACATCAGAAAATTGACTATTTTTAAATTACGACCCAATCCCTATGCGCTCTAAAAGACCCCGACTCCTTTTCGCATTATTTCTTCCGTTATTATTCCCGTCACCAATGTACTCGCAACCCGCGGACTCTGCGCGTGTTGATATCTTCAATCTTATCCGTCCTTCATTTGAACTGATGGAGTTCATTGCAGACTCAAAATTCGTGAACGATTACAAGACTGCCGGAGCACGACTCGCAAATGACATAGGATTTAAACTTATTCCTGAAAACCCCGCAGACCTCCACTCAACTGCTCCGATAGAAAAATTGCAATTCATTTCGAAAGATGAAGGCATCACACTAACGATTTTCCAAAACGATGACGGAGACTTCCTCTTCGACAAATGGAAAACTGATTTAAAAGCACTCGGCCTGAAGTCGGATATTCGCAACGATGAGGGCGGAAGCGTATTTTTTAAAGTGAAGACCACCCAAGGCGCTGTCGGCTCTTTCTTTTATAACGGAAGAAATTTGTTTGAGATCGTGATCGACCTTCCTTTCGCTGTGGAGTCGTGGGACTCACTAGATGCAGCTAGTGTTACGTTGGTAAGGAAGAAATATGCAATCCTCAATCGCATCCTAGGCTCTATCGCCAGGACGTATGTCATTCGCGAGGAGTTTATGTTTTATCCGTCAGCACATTTGTCGCAGGAGCAGCGACTCTATGGCCTCATCCAATTCTGGACGGAAGTAAAATACAACTTCGCCTATTTCGATCATGTGCCCGACCTGAACTGGGATCATGTGCTCGCCAAATACATCACCATTATCCAGGAAGACCAAAGTGTCGAAACGTACTATGATAATCTCAGTCGCATGTGTGCTTTGCTGAAGGATGGTCACACCAACATCTATAAACCGAACCGTATTGAGGCAGTGCTTGCATCTCCTCCACTGCAGTTAACCAACATTCAGAACAAGGCGATCGTTAGCAACACCGATGAGTCCCTGAAACTTTTGATCCCAATCGGCTCAGAGATCACCAGGGTCGATGGCATACCCACACAGGAATATCTATCGGAAAAAGTTTTTCCGTTCATTAGCTCGTCCACAGAGCATATCCTCTTTGACAACGGCATCAGAACGATGCTGAAAGGGCACATCGGAACGCAGGTAAACATTGAGTACAAGACTCCTAAGGGACAACTGTTTACGCAGTCACTTACAAGGACAAACAAACCGGTGACCTGGACTGTAATAACTCCCAAGGTCCAGCCTTTCGAGTTTAAACGTCTGCCGAAAAATATTGCGTATGTGGCAATCAACACCTTCGGCAACAACAAGGTGGTGACGGATTTTGAAAACCATATCGACTCCATCAACAGTTGCAGCAAATTGATCATCGACCTGAGAGGCAATGGTGGCGGAAATTCATCCAACGCGTACCGCATCATCGAACACCTCACCGACAAGCCGTTCGTCACTTCCAAATGGCGGACGCGCGAACACCGCGCAGCACACAAGGCGTGGGGAGGTTTTCGTGCCGACAATTTTCGAAATGCGGCACGATCTAAAAAAGAAGCGTTAAGTGATTGGGAGAAAATGACTGTTGAGTATTACAAAGGTGAGCGCTGGTATGGCGAAGCTCCGGAAACTATCGATCCACCTTCAAACAAAAAGATCAAACTTCCCGTGGTCGTGTTGATCGGCCACAAGACTGCCTCCGCTGCCGAAGATTTTCTAATCGCCTTAGACAACACCAAACGCTCCACCACGATCGGCAGCAAAACGTTCGGCAGCACCGGCCAACCCCTTTCATTTAAGCTACCCGGAGGTGGCTCCGCCCGCGTATGCACAAAACGTGACGAATATCCCGATGGCCGACAATTCGTAGGCGTTGGAATAAAACCAGATATAGAAATCGAAAACAGCGTTGAAGACCTTCTCGCGGGAAGAGATGCTGTATTGCTGAAAGCGCAGGAGATTGTGACAGGTTTAAAGAGGTAGCATGAAGGAAAGAATATTAGATTTTAGATTTTAGATTTTAGAATAATTCATCCTACGATTTAAAGTTTACCTGCGGATCCTATTTTTATCCAATACAGTAACACAACCCATCCACACCTCCAAAAATCTTAAATCTAAAATCTTAAATCTTAAATTCTAATTCCCCCTTACTTCACTATCTTGTTAGAACCCACGTTCACCGGAATGAGTCAGCCAGCGCAAGACCACTACCA
>DASWTM010000038.1:0-34589 GCA_036402115.1 Chryseosolibacter sp. | reverse complement strand
CTGGATGTCAGCGATTTGTTTGGCCTGATCGTCAAACTGCTTCTGCTGTTGTTCACGTCTCTCTTTGCGAAGTTGAAGGTACTGTGTGTACGGAACTTTATAATCGTAAATACGTCCCATCGTCACTTCGATCGTGCGGTTGGTGATGTTGTCAACGAATGCCTTATCGTGGGAAATCACGATTACAGCCTTCGCGTTGTTGACAAGAAATTCCTCCAGCCACTGAATGGACTCGATGTCAAGGTGGTTTGTAGGTTCATCCAACAAAATCAGGTCGGGTTTCTGAAGCAGAATTTTCGCGAGCTCGATTCGCATGCGCCATCCACCACTAAATTCTGTTGTCGGACGATTAAAATCGGAGCGCTCGAAGCCTAGACCTTTCAGTGTTTTCTCTACTTCTGCGTCAAAATTGATCTCTTCGATCGAATAATACTTTTCACTCAGTTCAGAGACTTGTTCGATGATTTTCGCGTATTCGTCTGACTCGTAGTCTGTGCGGGTTTCCAGTTGGGAATTGAGATCGTCAATCGCCTTCTTCATGTCAAGTATTTTCGAAAAAGCTTTTGACGTTTCCTGGAAAACAGTCGCATTGTCTTCGGTCAGTAAGTGCTGTGGCAGGTAAGCAATCACCGCATCTTTTGGCGCAGATACTTTCCCGCGTGTCGGTTTATTCACACCGGCAATAATCTTTAGCAGGGTCGATTTTCCTGCGCCATTTTTGCCCATTAAGGCAATTCGGTCGTTTTCGTTGATGTTGAAGGTGATATTGCTGAAAAGGGCTGATCCGTTAAATTCTACGGTTACTGCGTCAACTGAAATCATTCGGTTTGAAAATAAGGGGGCAAAGATATTACTAAATCGACAAGTTTCGAAGTCCTGATTGATTATGGCTCAACGAATTATCACAGTTTTGCAATAGAAGCGGGCACGATAAGATACGTCTACGAAGGCACATTAAAGTGCTTTTTTTTAGTCCTTTATGCCGAAAGTTTAAATCGTGTGGAATATCTTTAGGGTGTGAAAACCAAGCACTCCTCCGTCACCCGTTCCTTGCAAACGTTCATCGTGACGATGAAGGTTGAGCCTGATACGGACGATGAACGAAGGCTGCTGATCAACGCTTTCGATCAGGAAGTAGAATCCTTTGAGAAGCTGGTGAACGAGCACATTCGAAGTTATATCACCAACGTCTTTCCTGGGTTTACATTCGTCCAGGCTGACCACGAAAAATATCCCACGCTGCTAAAGGTCTACCTGAGAAGTGCATCGCAGAATTAGACTCAGTTTTGTGTTTAGATTTCCTATTTTTGATTGATGAATCCGAATTTCAAAAGCAGCGAGCGTGAGTTGGTAAAAGTTGCTTCCTTTTTTAAGAAGGAAAGTAAGCGCCTCATCGAGGAAGGAAAGCTTGGCGAAGAGCATAAGAAGGTTGAAGAGGCGGTTGACCGCTTTATCGAGCACATCGAGAATCATGCAAACACCCGCCAGTCGATTCTTGATCAACGGGATACGCTTTCAAAACTCGTGAAGGATGACGCTCAGTGTCCACACTGCGATAAGAAAGACATGCTTAAGCTCGTGGGTACAGAGGCGAACGAAAAGAACTGGAAGAGCAATCGCTATCGCTGCAGGCGCTGCAATATCGAATTCACCTGGAATCGTCCAAACAATCCGTGGGATATGCTCGAGTACATTCAGTCTGTACTCGACATGATGCGCCTTCGGATGCATGACCCGAATGTCAGTGACGAAGAAAAGGAACAGATCAGCGGGGCGATCACAAGCATGGAAGGAAATGTTGCGAGACTGAAACCTGTCATTGATGCGCACAATGTGGAATATGAAGCGTTGCAGAAACGTGAAGAGGAGATGGATAAATTGGTGCACGAATTCAAAAACACCCTGATGATCGAAAAGATCAAGATGGATACCTGGGAAAATAAAAACCGCTCCTGATGGGATTTCTCGAAGTTGCAGGCGTTACATGCCACTATGATAACGAGAATGTCCTCCATAACATTAATTTCACCCAAAACGAATTCGAAAAACTAGCGATCGCAGGCGAGACGGGATCCGGCAAAAGCACGTTGCTCAAAATTATAGCTGGACTTGAACAACCGGATTCAGGCAAAGTGATTTTTCGAAATGAAATGGTCGAGGGACCAAACGAAAGACTTGTTCCCGGTCACGAATCGATTGCATTTTTATCGCAGCATTTTGAGTTACCGCAGTTTCTTCGTGTTGAACAAGCCCTGGAATATCAAAGCAAGGTAGGCGATTCGTATGCATCAACGCTGTACGAGATCTGTCGTATCAATCACCTGATGAAGCGAAGGACGGATCATCTGTCCGGTGGAGAACGTCAACGCATTGCCATAGCCCGATTGCTAATTGGACGTCCAACGTTGTTGATGCTCGATGAACCATTCTCTCATCTCGACATGGTTCAGAAGAATACGCTCAAAGATGTGATCCGCGATGTGGCGGAACAACTGAAAATCAGTCTGATCCTCATCTCTCATGACCCCCACGATACACTCTCGTGGGCAGACAAAATTATTGTCATGCGCAATGGTGCGATCGTCCAATCCGGATCACCACAACACGTCTACGAAAATCCGAGCAGTGATTATGTTGCAGGCCTTTTTGGAAGGTTCAACAAAATAAGCGCTTCACTCACCAGGGAATTACTGCCCGCGGAAAAAATTCAAAAGAATAAACAAGCTTGTATCCGCCCTGAAAACCTCAGAATTGTAGGCGCAAGCACTGCACACTTTACAGCAAAGGTTTTGACATCAAACTTCTACGGAAGCTACAGTGAAATCGAAGTGCGTGCTGGCAAAAATCAACTTACCATCCAGGTCAATCACAAAGCAAAACTACCTCAACGCGGAGATGAGGTAGGAGTGAGGGTGCAGGGTAGTAGGGTGTTTTGGGTTTGAAGGATGAATTTAAGATTTAAGATTTAAGATTTAAGATTTAAGATTTAAGATTTAAGATTTTCCTCCATAGGTATTACTGCGGCATCAGCACCATTCCTTCAAATCAAAAATCTCAAATCCAAAATCTAAAATTTTTAAAGGGTTTTCATATCAATCACAAACCTGTACCTCACATCTCCCTTCAACATCCGTTCATAGGCCTGATTGATATTTTTGATGTCGATTATCTCAATATCCGAGACGATGTTTTTGGCTGCGCAATAGTCGAGCATTTCTTGGGTTTCGCGGATGCCACCAATGGAAGAACCTGCTAAGCTTTTGCGGCCGTTGACAACGCTGAATGGTGGAAGCTCGATGGGGGCTGATGGAAGTCCTACGAGGATCAGTGTTCCATTCGTTCGCAGCATCGACATGTAGAATTTAAAATCATGTGGCGCGGATACCGTGTCTAGTATAAAGTCGAACGATCCTTTTACGCTTCGCACTTGAGCTGCATCGCTGGTTGCAACAAAGTGGTGTGCGCCCAATGCTCTTGCATCACGCTCTTTTGAAGGTGAAGTACTCAGCACGGTTACCTCAGCGCCAAAGGCAACTCCAAATTTTACAGCCATGTGCCCAAGACCTCCGAGTCCGAGCACGGCAAGCTTGTGGCCTTTTCCAACCTTCCAATGTCGTAGGGGAGAATAGGTTGTTATTCCTGCGCACAACAAGGGTGCAACTGCCGGAAGTGAAAGTTTATCCGATACATGCAGAACAAAATCCTCGTGTGTGACGATCGTGTTTGAATATCCGCCATAGGTTGGCGATCCATCTTTGTCGCGCGCGTTATACGTGCCCACCGGACCCCGCGTGCAATATTGTTCTAAACCCTCTTTGCAGTTATCGCATGTTCTGCACGAGTTCACAAGACAACCAACGGCAGCAAGGTCGCCTACGTTGAAGCGTGTTACTTTTTCACCCACTTTCACTACGCGACCAACGATTTCATGGCCGGGCACCATCGGAAAAATTCCGGGAAACCAATCATTCCGAATTTGATGAAGATCCGAGTGACAGACGCCACAATAATCAATATCAAACTGTACATCGTTCGGTCCTACATCCCTGCGATCAAAATTCCATAGTGCAAGATCTGAGGTTGGTGTGATTGCTGCGTATCCTTTTACTTTCGTCATGCGGCCAAGTTAAGATTTAAGATTTTAGATTTCAGATTTTAGATTTGCCCGGTTCGAATATCTGCGCTTCCTGGGTTCCCTGGGTTCCCGGCTCCTGATTCCCGGCCCCGGCCTCTTGGCACCCTATCTCCCGACCGCCTTCCTCACCGCTGGCGCCACCACCGTTCCAAACAATTCAATTGAACGAAGTACTTTCTCATGCGGCATCGAACCGACCGTCATTTGCGCAAGGAATCGCGTGTGGCCAAACAATTCGTGTTCATAAAGAATCTTATCGATCACTTGCTGTGGGCTTCCCACGAGTAATGAACCATGGGGTGAGCGCATCTCTTCGTAATGTGCGCGGTCCATGGGAGGCCAGCCGCGCTCTTTGCCAAGCTTGGTCATCACGGCAGCGTAAGATGGATAGAAATCATCGGAGGCTTGCTGTGACGTGTCGCCAATAAACGTATGCGAATTGATGCTCACACCAAGCTTCGACACATCATGCCCCGCCTGCCCAGCGACTTCCCGGAAAAATTTCACATAGGGTGCAAACCGATCGGGAGATCCACCAATGATTGCCAGTGCCATCGGCAGTCCGAAGGTTGCTGCACGCTGAACCGACTCAGGTGTTCCACCAATGGCAACCCAGATCGGAAGTTTTGGCTGATGCGGTCGCGGATAAATACCAAGGTTATGGATTGATGGTCGATGTTTGCCTTTCCATGTTACTCTTTCGCTTTCGTTCAATTTGATCAGCAGTTCAAGCTTTTCGGAGAACAATTCATCGTATAGTTTCAAGTCGTATCCAAACAGGGGAAATGATTCGATGAAAGAACCTCGGCCGGCCATGATCTCTGCTCGACCGCTGCTGAGTAGATCAACAGTGGCAAAATCCTGGAACACGCGAACGGGGTCATCCGAACTTAATACCGTCACCGCGCTTGACAACTTTATGTTCTTGGTAACAACGGCAGCCGCTCCCAGAACGACAGCGGGGGATGAAACAACGAAATCCGGCCGATGATGTTCACCAACCGCATACACATCAAGCCCGACTTCATCCGCCAGCTTGATTTCCTCCATTAGGTTTCGAATGCGTTGCTCTGCTGAAATTGTTTTGCCTGTGATTGCGTCCGGTGTATTTTCCGCGAACGTATAAATTCCAAGTTCCATGAAATGGGTTTCGGTGTAAACGAGGGTAAACTAGGAAAAATTCCTGACAGGCCTTTAAATCCCGAAACCACAGAGGTAGAGAGATTGCACAGAGGATCACGGAGTAATTATTCTGGTTGAACGTGTGTAGTTGGAGATCAGCTTGCCTCAGACTCATAGGCTTGCTGGAGGGCACAGTCTTGACAGTGTCAAGCGTAACCGGTACTTGCCATCTTCCATTACCCATTACCCATAGCCCATTTCTTACTGACCCATGCCGAGTTCCTGATAACGAAAAACTTCGCGTGTACGAAAAACGAATTTTAAAGTTTCATCTTGCCGAGAACTGTAATCACATTCGTTCCAAACGCAACCCTTACCCTCATTCATCAGTATTAGTTGCCTATTACCCCATATGATGAAAGAATTTTTGCGGATTGTAACAACGGATGGATTTGTTCTTTCTGCCACGCGATTTAGTCCTGAAAAACCCACTAGCAAAGTTATTCTTATCAATTCCGCTACAGGCGTCAAGCAAAGATTTTACGCATCGTTAGCAAGCTATCTCGCCAATGAAGGCTATACGGTCTATACTTACGACTACCGAGGTATTGGCCACTCCCGCTCCAAATCATTGCGTGGATTAAAGGCTTCAATGAAAGATTGGGGGACCTGGGACTATCATTCGATGCTTCAGAACATTTTTCAATCGCATGTGAATGCGCGCGTGATCGTGATAGGGCACAGCGTAGGTGGGCAAATTGTAGGACTCTCATCACTGACACAAAAGCTTGAGGCCGTTGTAATGGTTGGTGCTCAGACACCTTTCATAAAAAATTTTGGTGCTGGCCTTTATCGGATCAGATTATATTTCTTCTGGTATTTCCTACTTCCCGTTCTTACAAAGATCATTGGATATTTTCCCGCCAAGAAGTTGGGTCTCTTTGAAGATCTTCCGGCTGGTGTAGCCTGGCAGTGGTTACGGTGGGCTCAAAGTAGCAACTTCCTGTTCGATGAATTTCCAGAGGAGAAGAAGCGGTTTGAAAGTTTACAGGTGCCTGCCTTGATGATCAATTTCACAGACGATAAAATTGCCCCAGCCCCTGCGGTGGCAGACCTCATGGCCAAGTATCCGAAGATTAAATGGAGCCAGTGGCAACTCAGTCCGGATGACGTGATGCAGAAACGTATCGGTCACTTCGGTTTTTTTAGGAAGGACATGCAGCAATCCCTCTGGACTGAGACGGCAGGGTGGATGGCTAAGCTCTACAATTCAAAGGTTAGAAGGGCGGCCTAATTCGGCAGATGGCTTTGTAGTCTCTGGGAAGATCGCTAACTTCGATACATGAAGCGTACTGTAGGTATTGGAGTTTTTCTACTGCTGAGTGCCTTGGTCTGCAATGCGCAGACCGATGAATTACTGGCATATGGTAAAGTTACCGATGCCCGCACAAACAAGGGAATCAAGGCCAGCATTCACTATAGTAGTATACCCACTGGCAGTATCCATGGAGACTTCAACGACAGCACTTTTTCATTTCAGATCTTTGGTACCGCCCGATATAAAATCACAGCAGAAGCACAGGGTTATACAACCAAGACCATAATTGTCGATCCGAAAGACATCGATGTGGATAAGAAGGCCGTTGTAAAAGACATAAAGCTTTCACGATCCGGAGACGCGATCCGGTTAAATCACCTCATTTTTGCGCAGGGTCAGTCAACGATAGAGCCGCAGTCCTTTCCCGAGCTCGATGAGATCGCTCTGATGATGTCCGAGAATCCTAAAGTTGAGATTCAGCTGGAAGGACACACAGACAATGTCGGATCGTCCGATGCCAATTTGAAACTTTCCCAGCAACGTGTTGACGCGGTAAAAGCGTACCTGGTCAAAAAGGGGATCAAGAAATCGAGAATTAAGACGAAAGCATTTGGTGGATCAAAGCCACTTCAAAACGAAATGACACCCGAGGCCAGAATTCTTAACAGGCGTGTTGAGATGAGAATTCTAAAAGACTGATTACTGTCCAGCCGCGCCACCAGTCTTAACCATTGAGTTAGCTGACGTAGTTGCCAGCACAGATTGTTCCGTTTCCCATGCCTCCCAATATTCCTGAAGCCTTTTGATATCTTCTTCCAGGCATGGATAAAGAGACGATTTTGATCGTGGAATCGATGGTAGCATTCCCTTTGCAAGTTGAGTTGTAGTAATGCCACCACTCCATTCGAAGTGAGCCGGATCATACGGTGCTCTCCATCGTCCACCCCAGCGCAACCCCAGGCGTTCACCATTCACACCAATTTTTCTCCAAAGCGCATGATTCTCCCACACGGGTTTCCCTTCAATGATCGGGACGACATCAACGGCAAGACCGTATTGATGTTTTGAATTTCCACCCTTCGAGCGCGTGTATTTCCTCCCCATTCCAAAATATTCCGCCTGCTTTGCATGGGTGCGGTACGATTCTACGACTGCCAGTTCAATGCCTTGCTTTTTGCAAACTTCGATCAGCTCGGCTATTCTGTCTCTGAAGTAGGGGTGAAGTGAGTTGAGGTCTGCAATCATCGGAAGACTTCCGCGATCCTTGCCATACGTGAAGTTTTCAACGGTCGTCCATGACTTCCATAGCTCTTCGCGATCGTCATTCGAGATTGATGCTTCTTCATCCATAGATACAAAGCTGGCGGTATCCAGAATAGCCTCAGTGCTCAGAAGGGCATTCAGGTAGGCTTCACCATCTTGGGCAAGAACGGGCCTGGCAACAGCGGCAGCCAACACAATGATGCAGGTTAGGAAATACTTCATGATTATCAACGTACGAAATTGCCTCAAAAATGGTTTACGAGCAGGAGGCCATTAAATACCGTAAAAAAGCCATTTCGAGTAAGCCGAGAAGGTTTTTATCGGCTGACTGACCTCTGCCGAACCGCAAAGATAATGAAAATCAACGGGTTGGCAAGAAGCTTTGCGGAATAGGGGGTATGTTAAAAGAAAAGGGAGTTTCCGGGTTAGTGGAAACTCCCTTTATTAAGGAGCATCAGTGTGCTGAATTATTCACCACCCTTTGCGTCAAGCTCTTTCGTCATGTTATCATATTTTGCTTTCAATTCTTGATCGCTCTCGAGCGACTTCTTAATAGCATTGAAAGTTTTCACACCGACATATTCTTTAACCAGTCCCTGGTAAGTAGCATTTACGCGCTTCATTTCTTCAGCACGTTTATCGTTGATGTCTTTGAGGAACTGAATCTCAGCAGGTGTAGCCTGCTTCTCCGCAAGTTTTGCCTGATCGTCAGCGATCTTAAACAATTCGTTGTAGCGTTGAACGCTCATTACAGTATTCTTCTGAACCATTTCAGTGATGATGTCATTCAGTGTTAGCTGCATTCCCTTTACAGAATCCATCGTGATGGCGTACTTTTTCAGATCCTCATCAGTAAAGCCCTGAGCGGCTGAAGATTTTGTTGTAGATGCTTTGGTCGTTTGTGCGTTCGATGTGTTTGCAGAAACAATACAAACCATCGCCAGGAAAATTGTTAACAGCCTCATAATCAATAAAAATTTAAAAGTTTTTCGTTTTATAATCGGAATTTTAAAAACTCATCCGGACCTAACAAAAAAATTGCGCCAATTTTTATACCAATAAAAAAGCCGCTGTGATGAGCGGCCTTTCTACTCTAAACATAATCTATTAATCAGGCAGTAACGCGAACGTGAGGTGCACCTGCCATGATCTCTTCATTCGCATATGATGCAAATTTTTCGAAGTTCTTGACGAATGCATTCGCCAGGTAGTTCGCTTTGCTATCATACGCTTCTTTGTCGTTCCATGTATTTCTCGGATTCAAAATTTCAGCAGGAACTCCTGGACACTCTACCGGCATGGCGAGTCCAAACACTTCATCCGTCTTGTACTGCACTTTCTCAAGGTCGCCATTCAGTGCCGCTGTGATCAGCGCGCGTGTGTATTTCAGGCTCATGCGCTTGCCAACGCCATATGCGCCACCAGACCAGCCCGTATTAACGAGCCATACATTGACCTTCGCCTCCTGCATTTTCTTGCTAAGCATCTCGGCATATTTCGTTGGGTGCAAGGGCATGAATGGTGCACCGAAACAAGCGGAGAATGTCATCGTAGGTTCGGTAACGTCAGCCTCTGTTCCGGCAACTTTCGCAGTGTATCCGCTGATGAAATGGAACGCTGCCTGACCGGGAGTTAATTTTGAAATAGGAGGGAGCACGCCAAAAGCATCGCAGGTAAGGAAGAAAATATTTTTCGGATTTAAACCGAGTGAAGGTACCGCTATATTATGAATATGATCGATCGAATAGCTAACACGCGTATTCTCCGTACGGCTTCCGTCCTTATAATCCACTTCATTTGTTCCCTTTCTAAACCCGACATTTTCCAGCAGAGCTCCAGGCTTTATTGCACGATAGATATCGGGTTCTTTTTCTTCGGACAAATCAATTGTCTTCGCATAACAACCGCCTTCGAAGTTGAAGATCACATTGTCAGCTGTCCAACCATGCTCATCATCACCAATAAGTCTGCGATTCGGATCTGCTGACAGCGTTGTTTTGCCCGTGCCCGATAATCCAAAGAAGATTGCTGTGTCACCACGCTCGCCTATGTTGGCAGAGCAGTGCATCGACAGCACATCTTTCTGATGAGGAAGGATAAAATTAAGTGCAGTGAAAACGCCTTTCTTGATTTCGCCTGTGTATCCGCTGCCTCCGATAAGAATGATCTTGCGCTTGAAATCAATGATCGAAAAATTATGTTGACGTGTTCCGTCTGTTGCAGGGTCGGCTTTAAACCCTGGCGCATTTAGAATAAGCCACTCGGGCTGAAATTGTTGAAGCTCTTTCTCGGTTGGCTTCAAAAACATGTTGTGTACAAAGAGATTTGACCATGCGTACTCATTAATGACACGGATGTTCATGCGATAGCGCCAGTCCGCACAGGCGTATACATCGCGAACATAAAACTCTTTGCCTTCAAAGTAGTTGATCATTTTGATGTAGAGCTGATCAAACTTATCGGCATCAAATGGGATGTTAAAGTTATTCCACCAGACAGTGTTAGCGGTTACGCTGTCTTTCACTGTGAATTTGTCTTTAGGTGAGCGGCCGGTGAATTCTCCGGTATCGATAGCAATCGCACCGCTGCTCGTCATTTTTGCCTGACCAGACTCAACACAGCGCTTGGCCAGATGCTCCGGAGCCAGGTTCCAATGCGCTTTACCATCCGAAATGCCCAAGTCCCTTACCGAGGCATTTGCCGGTTTAATTCCTAATTCTAACATGTCTTGTTTTGGGTTAATGAGTCCCCAAAGGTACTAAATTTATGCCATTTCAATCGTTTGCAATGCAGTTTTTTGTTTTTGGCCGCCCAGTTCACACGTTTGCGATTCTCCGTTGCAACAGGTACTTTCGGGCCGTTTAAAATATTCTGGAAGTGATTTATCTTTCAGCTTAATGAACATTTACCTGAATGAATTTTGACAAAAGTTTCTTTGGTCACCCGCGAGGACTGGCTACCCTCTTCTTCACGGAGATGTGGGAAAGATTGAGCTTCTACGGAATGCGCGGTCTGCTGTTTCTTTTCATGGTCGGGACTGTGGAAACGGGCGGAATGGGGCTGAGCGAAAGGACAAGTGGGGCGATTTATGGTCTGTATACGATGCTAGTTTACTTGCTCTCACTTCCGGGAGGCTGGCTTGCAGACCGATTTTTTGGATTGCGAAACGCGGTGTTTTACGGAGGTTGCATCATCACTGTTGGACATCTATGTCTTGCACTTCCATTTACCGAGACATTCTTTCTCGGACTTTTTTTAATCACCATCGGAACTGGCTTTTTAAAACCAAACGTGAGCAGTCTTGTCGGGGAATTGTATCCGTCAAATGAGCAAGCGAAACGTGATTCCGGGTTTTATATCTTCTTCATGGGGATTAATCTTGGGGGATTTCTCGGTCCGCTTGTTATTAGTTATCTCGGAGAAAATATAGACTGGCATTATGGATTTGCTGCGGCTGGCGTGGGAATGTTTATCGGTGTGATTCAATATAAGCTGACCGAAAAACACCTCGGGCAGGCTGGAAAGGAGCCTTCGAAACTTGCGGATACAACCGCGCAGGCATCACGTGAAAGAGGAATTCGCACTGCACTGTGGATAACGGTGGCCCTATTGGCGATCCTGATCGTGCTGCTGATGACTAAAATAATCACAATCGACCCGGTTGTATTGGCACAAGGTTCCGCTTACGTTCTTGGATCAGGCGCGCTCCTGTATTTCCTTTACGTGTTTACTTTTGAAAATCTGACGAAAGAGGAAAAACAAAAAGTGGGTGTGATACTTGTCTTCTTCCTCGCCACGTTTGTTTTCTACGCAGGGTACGAGGGCCAGGGCTCGTCACTCACGCTCTTTGCGGAACGATACACAGACAGAATTCTTTTTGGTAATGAATTTCCTGCGGGATGGTTTATTTCTGTTTCGTCTGCTTTTGTCTTGATCTTCGTTCCGGTCTTTGCATGGCTTTGGCTGAAGCTAGATACCATTAATAAGAATCCTTCCACCACGATCAAGATGGCGCTGGGATTGATCCTCATGGGATTAGGCTATGTAACAATGATGGTTGCATCATACTTTGTGATCGGAGGATCAAAAGTTTCTCCGATGTGGCTCGTGCTAACGTACTTACTTCATACGTTGGGTGAGATATGTTTGTACCCGATCGGCCTCAGTGCCGTCACCAAACTTGCCCCCCAACGACTGGTGGGACAAATGATGGGCGTATTCTTCATGGCCCTTGCTTTTGGAAATCTTTCAGCCGGAATTTTTGCCGGCAATTTTGACGACAGTGCAATAGCAGCTGATACGCAGGTAATGATCAATCTGTTTAAGACAGTCGCGATTGTGATGCTGGTTGCCGGCACGATCGTGATACTGATCAATAAGCCACTCAAAAAATGGATGGGAGAGATACGATGATTTTTCTTCATATTGCGGCGAAACAAGGCTTCAAGCCTCAAGCTACAAGCTGCAAGTCCCTGGGTATCTCTCATCGCTTGCAGCTTGAAGCTTGTAGCTTGCGGCTCATAGACCACTAAACCTAATAGTAACGCGATGAGCCAGGAAGGTAAATCATTTCGTCCGTACGTTGCTCCAGAACACAACGTAGCGGAGTTCACAATTAAGTCAGTTGTATTCGGAGCACTCTTCGGAATACTTTTTGGATCATCGACCGTGTACCTGGCGTTGAAAGCCGGCCTGACAGTAACCGCCTCAATCCCAATTGCAGTGATTGCCATTACCCTTGGCAGGAAATTTCTTAAGACTACGATTCTCGAAAACAATATCATTCAAACGACCGGCTCAGCTGGCGAGTCTATCGCTTCTGGCGTGGCGTTTACATTACCTGCGTTCTTATTTCTTTCAGTCGGTGCGACTGGTGAAAGCATTGGCGCTGATTACTTTTCTTATTTGACCATTCTTATTCTCGCTGCCTTTGGCGGTATGCTTGGAACGTTGATGATGATTCCACTGAGGAGATCATTGATCGTCAAAGAACACGGAACACTTCCATATCCCGAAGGAACTGCTTGTGCATCAGTGCTGCAGGCAGGGGAGAAGGGTGGCGACTTTGCGCGCACTGCGTTTATGGGTATGGGTGTTGCCATGCTTTACGCGATCTTGCAAAAAGTCGTTCACTTCATTGCAGAGGTACCGTCATTCGTTACCGCGCAAGCAAATAAGTATTGGCCGTCAGCAGCGACACGTGCCGAGATTACACCTGAGTACTTGGGCGTTGGCTATATCATTGGTCCAAGAATCTCCGGAGTACTCGTAGCAGGTTCGGTTCTGGCATGGTGGGCAATCACACCGTTGTTATCGACAATTGTTTCTCCCGATACAATCGCATTGCAACTTGTGAAGCTCGGCTATCTCGCAGACCTGAACGCATCGGGAGGTCCTGGTGCCTGGGATCCGCAAGCGCATACTTTCGGAAGCTATGCCGATGCGATTTACCGCGCATACATTCGCCAGATCGGTGCTGGTGCCGTGGCTGCGGGGGGATTTATAACGCTGATGAAAACTATTCCAACGATCATCAGTTCCTTCCGTGAAAGCATGGGCTCATTGAAAGAGAAAAGCACAGGCGGAAGTGTATTGCGCACTGAACAGGATCTTTCATTCAAGGTTGTGTTGATAGGAAGTGTCATTCTTGTGTTGGTTGTTGCACTTCTTCCGAGTAACATTATTCCAGGTGATAGCATCTTTCAAAAGCTCTTCATCGGGGTATTGATAGTCATCTTCGGATTTTTCTTTGTGACGGTGTCCAGCCGTATCGTTGGCCTGGTGGGAAACAGTAACAACCCGATCTCCGGGATGACCATTGCCACGCTGATGGGAACATGTTTGATCTTCACAAGTGTAGGTTGGTCTGGCAAATTCTACGAACCGCTCGCGCTAGTCGTAGGAGGTATGATCTGTATCGCAGCCGCAAACGCAGGTGCGACATCACAGGATTTGAAAACCGGTTACATTATTGGTGCAACGCCAAAGTATCAACAGCTGGCTTTGTTCATAGGAGCGATTGTTTCTTCCATTGCCATAGGACTTGTAATCAAAATTCTTGATACCCCCACACCTGAAATGATGGCGCAAGGCCTGGAACACGCAATCGGGAGCGACAAATATCCTGCACCACAGGCAACCTTGATGGCAACTCTAGCTAAGGGCATTCTCTCCTTCAACCTCGACTGGCAGTTTGTAATCGTTGGCGTTTTCATTGCGGTAACCCTTGAACTCTGTGGCATCAAAGCCTTAGCCTTTGCCATTGGCCTTTACCTTCCGTTATCAACCACGCTTCCAATCTTCGCAGGTGGCGCACTGAAAGGCTTCATCGACTGGAATGCTGAACGCAAGGGCGAGAAGAAAGAAGACGATGAACTTGGCAAAGGAAGTCTCTTCGCTACAGGGTTGATCGCGGGTGGCGCATTAACAGGTGTAATCGTAGCGATTCTGTCTGTATACTATCAAGATATTCTCGATGCAATCAACGTTGAACACTCGATGGTGTCGGGCCTCGGTGAAGGAGGATACATGATTTTAGGAACGCTGTTGTTTATTGGGATGATGGTGATACTATATAGGCTCGCGACCAAGAAGGAGCCGGTGTAAAAAGCACCAATAACTAATCCCGATAGCTATCGGGATTGGTCATTGGTTATTTTTCCCCACCGGTATTTTTATCACCGAAACCACATGACTTCCATCCTGATTATAGATTTCAAAGCTTGCCTTTTGTCCGTACAGGATCTCTAATCGCTTGATCGTGTTTTTTATTCCGATGCCACCACGTTGGACGAGTTGCTCCAGGGGTTGGTGAATTTGTCCGTTGTTGCGAACCGAGATAACTAGAAAGTTATTGATAAGCGCTGTCTGAATTTCGATGATACCTCCTTGTATCAGTTGCGAGATTCCATGCTTGATGCCATTCTCAACAATGGTTTGAACCATCATCGGAGGAATGAGAATATCTTCCGCTTCTCGCGCGAGATCGTAGCTGACTTTCAGGCGCTCTTCAAAGCGAATCACCTCAAGGTTCAAATAGGCTTTCACCGTTTTGATTTCGTCTTTCACTTTCGTGAAGGAAGTTTTGTCCTGCGAAAGGGAATGGCGCAGCATCCAGCTGAGGTAGTTGATAGCATTTTTACTTTTCTCCGGATCCTCATCCACCAATGCGCGGATACTGTTCAACGCATTGAAGAAGAAATGGGGGTTGATCTGAGACTTCAAATGACTGAGTTCAATCTCCTTCGAAAGGTTCTCGTACTTTAATGACTCATTGTAGCGAAAGAAATAATGGTAGGCGAAATAAATCAGGAGCCAGAAGAAGAAGATCAAACTATAAATGAAAACCAGTGCGATAATTTGTGCAGGGTCGAAAACTACATTCAACCGGAATGAACTCAATAAATACAGAACCGGTATCCTAACAATGTAAAGCGCCAACCCAAGAGCTAGTGACGTCAATGTCACCTTGAGCATCAGCTTCTTTAGGTCGAAGTTCAGCCAGTTTCGCGCTTTAATAAACGATCGGACATAATGGGTCAGGATAAAGAACAAAACCGCTTCTGCTACAAGGAAGAGCACCCCCCGTTCATTGATCTCATTCTCGGCCGTAATGAGCGCCCCACTGAAGATACCCGCCACCAGCTGCACAGCAGTATACGCTGTCCAGCCCAGTATCTGCAAAATCCAGTAAAGCTTTTTATTGCTGATCATGCCACAAAATGCAAGATTTCCTCAATCCACCCAATGATATTTTTACAATTGGCATAAACAAAAAAAGCTCTCACCAACGTGAGAGCTTTCATTTTACACTGCCTTTCAAGTCCCCTTTGGGGATTTAGGGGTGTGTATTACATCATGCCGCCCATGCCGCCACCGTGTGGCATTGCAGGAGCTTCTTTTTCTTCTGGGATCTCAGACACAACAGCCTCTGTTGTCAACAACAGACCAGCGATTGATGCTGCGTTCTCAAGCGCAAGACGAGATACCTTCGTAGGATCGATGATACCTGCTTCGAAGAAGTTCTCATACTTGTTATCGCGAGCATTGTATCCGTAGTCTTTCTTGCCTTCACGAACTTTGTTCACGATGACAGAACCTTCCTGGCCAGCGTTCTCAGCGATTGTTCTCAAAGGAGATTCAAGAGCAAGTCTCACGATGTTGATACCGGTAGCCTGATCTTCGTTGCTTGATCCGATTGCATTAGGATCTTTCAACGCTTCGATCGCACGGATATACGCTACGCCACCACCTGCAACGATACCTTCCTGTACGGCAGCGCGTGTTGCGTGCAATGCATCGTCAACACGGTCTTTCTTCTCTTTCATTTCAACTTCAGTTGCAGCACCGATGTAAAGGATTGCTACACCACCTGAAAGTTTTGCCAGACGCTCTTGTAATTTTTCTTTATCGTAGTCAGATGTAGTAGTCTCGATTTGAGCTCTGATCTGAGAAACGCGACCCTGGATGTCAGCTTTCTTGCCGGCACCGTTAACGATCGTTGTATTGTCTTTGTCGATGTTGATTTTCTCAGCGCGACCAAGCATGTCAAGCGTAGCGTTTTCAAGTTTGAAACCGCGCTCTTCGCTGATCACTTGTCCGCCAGTGAGGATAGCGATGTCTTCCAACATAGCTTTTCTTCTGTCACCGAAGCCAGGAGCTTTAACAGCTGCGACTCTCAGTGCACCGCGGATCTTGTTCACTACAAGCGTAGCAAGTGCTTCGCCTTCTACTTCTTCAGCAATAATCACAAGTGGCTTACCAGTTTGTGCAGATTGCTCGAGGATCGGAAGCAATTCCTTCATGCTGCTGATCTTCTTGTCGTAGATCAGGATGAAAGGTGAATCAAGTTCAGCTTCCATTTTCTCCGTGTTGGTCACGAAGTAAGGAGAGAGGTAACCGCGATCAAACTGCATACCTTCTACAGTCTTCACTTCAGTTTCTGTTCCTTTAGCTTCTTCAACAGTGATCACACCGTCTTTTCCAACTTTATCCATTGCATCAGCGATCATCTTACCAATGGTCTCATCGCTGTTTGCAGAGATCGTAGCTACCTGAGCGATCTCGTTAGAATCTTTGATTTTCTTGGATTGCTTCTTCAGGTGGTCAACAACAGCTTCAACAGCCTTGTCTATACCACGCTTCAGGTCCATTGGGTTAGCACCTGCTGCCACGTTCTTAATACCATGTGCATAGATTGATTGAGCAAGCACAGTTGCAGTCGTTGTACCGTCACCGGCTGCATCAGCAGTCTTTGAAGCAACTTCTTTCACGAGCTGAGCGCCCATGTTTTCAATTGGATCCTTCAATTCGATTTCCTTTGCAACAGATACACCGTCTTTTGTTACTGTAGGAGCACCGAATTTCTTATCGATGATAACGTTACGTCCCTTAGGACCTAATGTTACTTTCACCGCATCAGCAAGTTTGTCAACGCCTTTTTTAATTCTGTCGCGAGCAGATGTGTCGAATGTTATTTCTTTAGCCATAATTCTTAGATCGTTTTGGTGTGATGATTAGATGATTCCGAAAATATCAGAGTTTCTCATGATGAGGTACTCTTTGCCGTCAATGGTGATTTCTGTTCCGGCATACTTTCCATAGAGCACATTGTCACCAACCTTTACAGTGACAGGCTTATCTTTCAAGCCTTCTCCCACGGCAATGATAGTGCCCTTCTGCGGTTTCTCCTTTGCTGTGTCAGGAATGATAATTCCGGATGCTGTCTTCTCCTCTGCGGCTGCAGGCTGAACCAACACCCTGTCCTCATTAGGTTTAAAGTTAATTTTCGCCATATACTTCGAATTGTTTAAAGGTTATACGAATTGAAAAGGTTTCGCACTGCCCGTTTAACACGATCTGTGCCAGTGCGAAAAGAGACGCGAATAACGGACATTTTTTCTATTTCAAGGAGGGTTCGGCCGTGTATTTGACGCCCAGTGGCATATTTGTTAGGTGTTTAAAGTGGCAGTTTGGCAGAATGTCAGGCTGATTTGGGTAAACCGGACAGTGGCCGTTTCGCCTGTCGATGAAGGCGGAGGCGAAGGCATTAGGCATTGAAATTAGGCATTAGTGAGGCGTGTACTAAGCGATCGAGTCATCCATTGATACTGGTACTCGGCCAATAGGCGTTGCCATTGACTGGCGTTTGACAAAATGTTAACTTTTAGGAAGGAATGTTGTGTATATGGAAAAATTGTCAAAAGATTGGTTAACTCAGGGACTTATAGACTTCGAATACAAAAAGTACGTCTTGCTGGCGTACTTGCAGACGGTCAAAAAATCATTCGGGAAAGTCGAGCTTTATCCGTTTCTGGCCGACCTGGTCTTTCACTATCGGAATCTTGTGGCCGTGAAAGAGAATAAAACGCTTATCCGTGAATCGTTTCCAAAGGAATTGTCGCTTGAAGAAATTAGAAAACTGGAATTAAGCTACCGCGAACTGGTTGAGGACGATCGCATAATGAACGAACTGGAGTCGATCATCGACTTCGCAATTCCTCACATTAAAACGTCACTCGAAGAAGGAACTGTTATCTACGAATATGTGGAGGCGAACCTTGAAATTTCCCCGGTGGGGGTGACCCCGCTTTATGCTAATGAGGGATATCTCTTCGTCACACAGCCGCCTGAGAAGGAGACTAGCGTGTACCGTTACCAGGTGAGCATCTTCGAAGACAGCAAGGACCAACTCAGAAGCCTTAACACACAGTTTGTTGAAAGTGTGAACAAGAGCATGCTCAACACCTATGAGCGCATTAAACTCGATCTAATAAAGAGATACAAGGACCTGCCGAATCCCGCAGCATTTTTGATGTTGTCGAAGTTAAAGGTGCCGTTCACCGAGACGTTAATGCCGGTCGCGAAAAGACTGTTCGTCAAACACATCTCGCAGACTGCTTAATGCATTTGTTTGTGGTTTGTAGTTGTTGCGCTCAGCCGAGCTGTCAGCAACATTTGGACTTAACGACAAACTCCAAATTGACTCCAAAGAAAAAGCCTCTCCATCACTGGAAAGGCTTTTTTATCCTTCAAGCTTTGCGCTTTATGCTATTTTGTCGTGTCAGTCGGAGCTGTTGTTCCTCCCGTTGTATCTAAGTTAATTCCAGGGTTAGGATTAACGTTTACCGGTGCTTGTTCGCCTGCCCTTTCAAGAATTTCGTTCGAAGGCACATTGTTGCCGGAAGGCATAACAAAGTTTGTAGACATCGCAAGAGACAATACCATAATGGTGATCATAAATCCCCAGGTAAGCTTCTCTAACAAATCACCGGTTTTCTTAACGCCAATGATGTTGCTGGCGGATGAACCACCGAACTGGCTTGTAAGTCCACCACCTTTTGCGTTCTGCGCCAGGATAACGAGGATTAATAAAACAGCAAAAAAGATGATGATTCCGATGATAAGGGTGTACATAACTATTTCTTCAACTCTTCAATTTGGGATGCAAAGTAAGCCTTTTTTTGTGGATATTTCCAAATTAGTTTTTTGAGGACCTCCACTGCCTTGTCTTTCTTTCCCTGCTTGATTAAGATCTCAACCAGGGTTTCGGAAATGATGTTATCGCCAAATTCCCCGGTTCGAATGGGGTTCAGATCGGTGATGGGAGCCGGCTGCTTATCGCGAGCACTGGTAATTGAAGGCTGCTTTTGAATGAAATGATCGATGATGTCAATTTGCTCCTTCTGCTTGGGGCTTTCCGGGCTTATTTCCTCCTTGGATGTAATGATTTCTTTAATCAATTCATCATTCGGACTTGCCTTAGTTTCAGAATTACGCTTTTTCTTCGTTTCCTCTATCGTCTCGACCGCTGGTGAAGGCGCAGCGGTTCTTGCTTTCGCAAGTTCCACGATGCGTTGCTTGCGGCTCTTGTGACTTTCCTTTTCCCGAACACTATCCGGGCTGCCAGCTGTCTCGGCCGGCTTCATGGAATTCTCTGTATCTTCCTTCTTATAATCGTTAACTTCAGCGTACTCTACGAAGAGCATTTCGAAATTGTGCCTTGAAACGTTGAGCTTTTCAAGATCCTTCATTACCTGATCGGCAACGTCAGTACCTTCGAAATGGGTTAGCGCTACATCCGCTTCATAGATAACGATTTTTTTCTCCTGCTGTGGCACATCGGTCTTCTCAGCAACGGGACCATTTACAAGAGTATCTGTTTGTAATTCTTTTTTGACTGGTGTAGCTTCAGTGAAAGTTTCTGCACCGATGGTGGTAAATTCGATCTCGTTGTCCATCACCTCTTTGAGCACAGTGCGGTCGGCCGATCGAATTGCAGCGGCCTGCAACTCGTGTTGCCAGGCTGGTCGCTGATTGTCGTTCACAAATTTTGCGGCCAGGGTAGCGAGTAGTTGACTGTAAGGGTATTGTGCCTTCAAAGCCACAATTGCATCAACATCTTGCGGAGACGATGAAGCGTATCGATGAAGTAATGATCTGAACGTATTTTTATCCACAGTCATGGGGCCTAAGGTAAAAATAAGAAATTTTACCAATTGGCTACTGAGGCATTGAAGATATCGTTGATAATCCGCTCAAAAACCTGCCGGACGTATGTGTCTTCAATATCAGAAATGTTAAGTTCGTTAGGAAAATCTTTGTAAAACGAAAAGGTCTTGTCTTTAAAACTCATCTTGTCGTCAATCGTATTGATGTACGTAGCCTTAACCGTGATCGTCAGGCGAGTAGAGGATGCACTTGTAATAGCGTTCGGGTCTCCGGTTGCGACCGGAGCAATGGGTGTGAGTGAAAAGGTTGTAATCTCACCTTCCAGTGCAAGTTCCGCGTCCTGCGTAACTACTTTCAAACTGGAGTTACGCACAAAATAGTTTTTCAATTCGTTCGTAAACGTTTCCCCCATGTTTGCCGGCCCCAGGTCTGCATTGTTATAAAAATCAGCCACGCTGATGGTAGAGGCAGTCGTTGAGGTTCCCGTCATCGAATACCGAATGCCAACGCCACATGATGAGCATAGAACAAGGAGGGAACCAATAGCCAAAAGGTCGATCGATTTCAAAAACATAGGGCGGTTGGCAGATTTACTCTTCAAGCTCGTATTGTTTGATTTTGCGGTACAACGTGCGTTCGGAAATTCCCAAATCCCGTGCCGCATATTTGCGTCTGTTATTATTTTTTTGGAGTGCGCGAATGATCAGTTCCTTCTCTTTCTTCTCGATCGACAACGAGTCATCTTCGGCTACGTGGCTGATATCGTGAACTTCTTCGATGTGGTCGTTATCAGAAGGTTGTGCTTGTTGAATATTAAGCACTACCGGCTCTTTGGAAGCTATCTCTCCATCGTGGTGATGCAAATCATTAAACAAGTGCGCATTCTCTTTGATTAGCTTTCCCGCTTCACCCGGACCGTTCAATAGATCCAGCACTACCTTCTTCAAGTCTGTTACATCCTTCTTCATATCAAAAAGGACCTTGTATAAAATGTCTCTTTCGGACATTCCGTCTTTATCGCCTGTACTTCGGTACAGTGCGGGAAGTGTATTCTCTTTCGGCAGATAGCGTTGTAGCGTTTCAGCCGTGATCTCCTTATTGTCAGTGGACAACACGGAAATCTGTTCTACTAGATTTTTTAATTGGCGAATGTTGCCTGGAAAACGATATTGAAGCAAAACTTCCTTGGCATCATCGGTGAGTGAAATAGGCTTTACTTTATATTTCTCCGCAAAGTCGGTAGCGAATTTCCTGAAAAGTAATTCGGCATCTCTTCCGCGCTCGCGAAGCGGTGGAACAAAAATCGGAACTGTACTCAGACGGTAATAAAGATCCTCTCTGAATTTCCCTTCCTCCACGCTCTTCATCAGGTTGACATTCGTGGCCGCGACCACGCGTACATCCGTTTTCTGGACTTTGGAAGACCCCACTTTGATGAATTCACCGTTCTCCAACACACGAAGCAATCGTGCTTGTGTCCCAAGCGGCATCTCACCAATTTCATCAAGGAAGATCGTTCCACCATTCGTTACTTCGAAATATCCTTTGCGTGCTTCATGGGCGCCAGTGAAGGATCCCTTCTCATGACCAAAAAGTTCGGAGTCGATGGTGCCTTCCGGAATAGATCCGCAGTTGATCGCAATGAATTGTCCATGCTTGCGTGGACTCAGGTGGTGGATAATTTTTGAGAACGACTCCTTACCACTTCCACTTTCGCCCGTGATGAGTACAGACATGTCGGTGGGTGCGACCTGCATTGCCACGCGCACAGCATTATTCAGGAGTTGCGAGTTTCCGATAATGCCGAATCGCATTTTGACGCTTTGTATTTCTGAGTCCGTGATGGTCATGTTAATAAAAGTCTTAAACAACTTTACCAATGAGCGTTCCTCCTGAGCAGTCCGAAACAAATACGTTTACGTACTGGCCTTTCTGATAACCTTCAGCCGGAAAAACTACAACCTTGTTAGACGATGTTCTTCCCTGCAAGTCATCTTTAGACCGCTTTGAAAATCCTTCAATTAAGATGCGATGTACTTTTCCGACATCCATCTGATTTCGCAGAAGTGAATGTGCACGTTGTTTCGCAATAATTTCATCCAGACGTCTTTTCTTCACATCCAACGAAATATCGTCCTTGTATTTCTTCTCCGCTAACGTGCCCGGGCGCTCCGAGTAATAGAACATGTATGCGAAATCATACTGCACCTCATCCATCACGCTCAGCGTTTCCTGGTGTTCTGCTTCTGTCTCGGAGCAAAAGCCAGCAATCATGTCGGAAGACAAGCCGCAATCTTCGCCCAATACCTCACGGATACGCTTTGCTTTTGCGAGGTACCAGTCGCGCGTATAACCGCGATTCATCAACTCGAGAATACGCGAACTTCCGCTCTGCATAGGGAGATGAATATTTTTGCAGATGTTTTCGTATTCCTTCATGACAAACAATACATCGTCCGTAATATCTTTGGGATGGGAGGTCGAGAATCGCACACGCAGATCGGGGCTGACGTCCGCAACGCGTTTAAGAAGTTCTGCGAAATTGACAACATCCTTCACGCCCGTTTTTTCGAGCCTGGCCTTGTTGTTCTCGATTTCGCTCCACTTGTACGAGTCAACATTTTGTCCGAGTAATGTCACTTCACGGAAACCCCGATCGAACAGATCCTTCGCTTCGCTGACGATAGAATAAGGGTCACGACTTCTTTCTCTTCCTCGGGTAAACGGGACAACGCAAAAGGAGCACATGTTATCACATCCCCGCATGATGGAAATGAATGCGCTGATACCATTCGAATTCAAGCGAACCGGAGTGATGTCCGCATACGTCTCTTCACGGGACAAAAAGGTGTTAATTGCTTTGTCGCCTTCATCCACCTGATTGATTAGCTTTGGCAGATCCCGATATGCATCCGGGCCAGCGACCAGATCCACAATCTTTTCTTCTTCCAGAAACTTTGACTTCAGGCGTTCGGCCATGCAGCCAAGCACCCCCACAAGCAGTTCCGGTTTGTGCTTTTTAAGGCCCTTAATATGCGTGAGCCTGTCACGCACAGTCTGCTCGGCTTTTTCACGAATGGAGCAGGTGTTTAAGAACACCACGTCAGCAGCTTTTATGTCGGAAGTGGTATCGAATCCTTCCTTCGCAAGAATGGATGCAACAATTTCACTGTCAGAGAAATTCATCTGACAACCGTAGCTTTCGATATAGAGTTTTCGGGCCTTGCCAGTGTTCTGTTCCTTCGAAACGCTAAAGGTTTCGCAGGCCTGCGACTTTGTGTCCTGGTCAAGAATCCCAATATCTTGCAATAAATTGTCCATTACTAACCGGTAAAGACGCAAAAATACACTTTTTAGTGTTTTTTAATGACATCTTGTCAGTGGATTTCTCAAATTTCTATATTGCGACCCGTTAAAATCTTGAACTATGGCGTACGTGAAAAATGTGAGAGGCTATTCCCCAAAGTTTGGAAACAATTGCTTCCTGGCCGAGACAGCCGTGGTTGTTGGTGAAGTATCGATGGGTGACAATTGTACTGTATGGTTTAATGCGGTGGTGCGGGGCGATGTTCATTCGATAACCATCGGCAACAACACGAATATTCAGGATGGGGTTGTAATTCACTGCACATACCAGCGCGCGAAGACTACGATTGGAAACAACGTGTCTATTGCTCATAATGCGGTGGTTCATGGATGTACAATTGAAGACAATGTCTTGGTAGGAATGGGGGCCATCATCATGGACGACTGTGTAGTAGGAGCCAATTCAGTGATCGCAGCGGGCGCTGTGGTCTTACCAAATACGATAATTGAAGCGGGAAGTGTTTATGCGGGTGTTCCGGCAAAGCGTGTAAAGGATACAAGTGCTGAAATGAGAGAAGTGATCTTGCGCACGGCCAGAAATTATCCGATGTATGCTGAGTGGTTCAAGTGACAACAACGAATGGCACAAATTTTTTCGACTTGCAGCTTTCGTTCTTACAAGAGAAATTTTGTGGAAGAGGCTGAAAACCAGCTTAAAACTCTTATATTAATTACCTAAATAACATCTATTTCCTATGGCCGAGAATAAAGGTTTCGATCCGCGTGTAATTGAGGAGTACAAAAGGAAAATCCAGTCTGCCAATCAACTTTTTATTCTCGATGAGGAGGATGAAAACTCAGAGGAGTACGTTCACTTTTTTTTCATCGGATTATACGAAGGTAAAGAGGTTATTTACGATGCTGTGATGTACACCTTGCGCTTACAACACGAAAGTGAAATGTTCGAGATCGCTGAGCATCGCGCTGCAAAGCATTTTCCCGAATACAAGAAAATCAGTTACGAGGAAGATGAAAACGGAAATCTTGCCACGCTCGATCCGCTCGAAGAAGAGATCGGACTTTACATTGCAGAAGTAATCATGGAACTTGAAGAAGAGGAGGCTGTTAAGGTAAAGGAACATGTCGATATGGATCCGAATACTGACTTCGGTGTGGCTCTTGATATTGGAATTCATGTAGAGAAAATTACAACCAAAGAGATCGAGAAGTTCATCAAAGACTTCAACGAAGACTCCCTCACTTTGGACGACACGTTGTATTCGTTCCAGACACAGGACGCGGTGCAGTGAAAGCCATCCCGATAGCTATCGGGACCAAACTCCAAATTCCAAAATTTGAATCTCAGCGTTACTGACGTGTAGGGGTAGACTAACTTTTTCAGCAATCACGAACGAGCAGCACTTCGCGGCTGGAAGCTCGGAGCTTGCAGCTTGTAGCCTGTCTGCCGACATAGGCAGGCTTTTTCCACCTTCCTCTTGAATTCCGTCTAAATCCTAGGCATATTTGCGCCCTAATTTACTTTAAACCTCATGAAGAACCTGTCGTTGATTCTTAACATCGTGTTGCTGGTGGCAGTCGGTGTGTTGTATTATTTACATTTCAGAAGTCCAAAAGCTGCGTCATCTACGGGCAGCACCGCGAATGATGCTGTGTTGAGTGACTTAAAAATCGCCTACATCAAGGCTGACACCGTTCTTAAGTACTACGATTATCTCAAAGTGAACAAGCAACAGCTGGAAGCGAAGACGCAAAAAATGGATCAGGATTTCCGCACCCGCGCACAAGGTCTTCAGAACGAATTCAATGCGTATCAGCGAAGTGTGAACAGCATGACCATCGGCCAGGTAAAAGCAACCGAAGAAAACCTCGCTAAAAAACAGCAAAATTTACAGATGTATCAGCAGACACTTCAACAACAACTCATGGAAGAAGAAGCAAAGCTAAACAAGCAGTTGTATGATCGAATCACGGCCTTCCTGAAAGACTATAGCGCACAAAAAGGTTTGCAGGTTGTGTTGAAATACGATCCAACGAGTGATGTGTTGTACGGAGGTACTGCACTGGACATCAGCCAGGACGTGATCAATGGATTAAATGACGCCTATAAAAACGAAAAAGGTGGCGCTGGTGCGAAAGCTGACAGCACTGCGAAATAATCGTTGACGAAATAAAGCACAAAGCCTCTTCTGGTAGTACCAAAAGAGGCTTTTTTATTTTATCTTTGAGTTGGATCCCTTATGGCATTTGCTCCAACACTCACAATCCGGTCGCAAGAACAGAAGCAAATTACGCTCATGCTGGCCACCGGTTTCTTCATGGGGGTGTTCATTGCAACGTACCAGGTAACCGCAGACTCACTTTTCCTTAACCGTTTGGGAGATCAGCTGAACAAGGCATTCCTTGTTGCCGGAGGTCTGGGTATCATCGCCACCGGGCTATTTTCATTCTTTCAGAATTTTATCAAGTTTTCTACACTCGTGCTAAGCAGCGTCCTGCTGATTCTAGCTTTTACATTCGGTGCATACTTGCTTTTGCATTTTGGTGAGCCTGCATCGCACAACGCTTACATTTTCGCAATGTATTGCATGACGGGCCCGATCATTGCAATTCTGTTGCTAAGCTTTTGGGGAACGTTTGGACGCCTTTTCAATTTCCGTCAATCGAAACGAATCATCGGTTGGATTGATACCGGTCAGCTCATCGCAGCTATCGTAGCAACCGTAATCATTATTCCTTTTTCATCACGGCTCGTCACGGATACATCCAACTACCTGATCCTTTGCTGCCTCAGCATCCTTATAGTGTCGATGCTGTTGATTACGATCTCTTCAAGCTTTAGTCTTTCAAAGAACGACCCCCGTGAATTTGACCCTGCTGTAAGCAGACAATCGAGCCTGACTGCGATCATTAAAGACAAGTTTATTCTCTCGTTGGGATTGTTTCTGCTGATCTCAATGATAACGCTGATGTTCAGTCAGTATGCTTTTCAAGAGCTTGTTCGCGAACAATACCCGGATGAGCGTGAGCTGACAAACTTCTACTCGTTCTTTACCGGTGCAGCCTATGGATTGAGTTTGATCCTTCAAACTTTTATCAACAATAAAATCATTTCGAATTACGGGCTGAGGATTTCGCTTTTTATCCTTCCGATTGTAGTCGGAATTTTTGCTTTTGGAGCGGTGATTCTCGGTTCGCTTTTAGGTTTTGAAAAGAGTGTTTCCTCTACAGGGTTTCTGTACTTCTTTCTTTTCGTTGCGCTGACTCGCCTCTTTAACTGGACACTACGCGATTCATTGGAGAATCCGGTGTTTAAGTTATTTTTCATTCCCCTTGATAGCAGTATTCGTTTTAGTGTTCAGTCAAAAGTTGAAGGATTAATGAATGAGGGTTCACGGTTTATTGCGGGGATTTTCATTTTTAGTTTTGCATTCATTCCATTTTTCAAGACGCTGCATATTTCTGTTTTGCTTCTCATTCTAGTAGGCCTGTATTTTCTGGTGGTAAATCGCATCTATCAGGGCTATCGGTCGAAGATCCGACAAAAGCTTGAGTCGAGCAGTGACGTGAAGCAGGAGAAACTGGAACGAGGATTTACGCAGATTACCAACCGCCTTGAACAGATGCTGGCGGCACCCTATGCCAGTCGTGCGGTCTTCTCGTTCAAGCTTCTGGAAAAGATCAATGCAGCGCACGTTTCGGGATGGATCAACAACTTGATGAAGAATGAAGACGAAGCTACCCGATATTACGCGCAGGAACGCATGAATGAAATGAAGGGTCTTTCGGTATCCGATCAATATGTCATTCGCCTGGATAACTCAAAGGTCACGAATGGCGGGAAGAACGTTTTGAGCAAGGGCGACCTTGCATTGATTTTGGAAAACGGAGGCGACATTACGAAGACACGGATTCAGAAATTGACGCGTTCAATAAATCCAAATGATCGTCATTACGCGGCTGAACTCCTGCTCCATACTTCTAAGGAGGAGGGCATATCCTACCTGATGGAGCTGCTGAATGACACCGAGCCGAAGGTCAGAAACACCGCAATTAAGACTTCGATCAAGCGCTATAACGCAGAAGTGATCAACGCGCTTATTGAAAGTTTGGGCAGTCCTGCTTACAGTAATCAGGCGATGAACGCACTTGTGCTGATCGGACAGGATACACTGCCCGCGCTGGAAGCCGCCTTCTATCGAAGCGGACAAAATACTCAGGTGATGCTCAAGATCGTGCAGACCATGGGTCGCATCGGTGGGCAGCGTGGTCGCGATCAGCTGTGGAGTAAAATCGATTACCCGAACAAACTCGTTGTTTCACAAGTGCTGCTGTCACTGGGCGAGGCAGGGTTTAAGGCCGGGATTTCGCAGATGACGCGTATCAAGTATGCGATTGAAGCTGACATTGCTGACATACGCTGGAACCTAAGCGCTATTCAGGAGGTTGGGGACGATGGTTTTAATGACCAGATAAAGACTGCGCTGAGAGCGGAAATTCAAAATGACATCGAACACATTTATATGTTGCTTGCGATGCTGTATGACACGCGCTCTATTCAGCTTGTTAAAGAAAACATTGATAGTGGTACTGCAGATGGAATTACGTTTGCCATCGAATTGCTTGACGTCTTCCTTACGGATCAACTGAAACAGCGTGTGATTCCGGTACTGGATGATCTCACGGAAGTGGAACGGATAAACCGCCTCGAAGATTTTTATCCCCGGGTTCGCCTTGATTCAAAGCTTGTACTGAAATTCATTATTAATCGTGACTTCACGCAGTCCAACCGGTGGACGAAAGCATGTGTGATGTTTCAGATCGGCATGCAACGCATCACCGACTTCAAGCTTGACCTGATGGCACAGCTTTACAATCCTGATTTGTTTATCCGGGAGGTTTCTGCGTGGGCCCTTTATCAGGTGAACACCGAGGAATATCACGCGCACTCAAAAAGACTGGGTGAGGAAGTAAAGCGCGACCTTGATAACCTGATCATTCATTCACGAAGGATGATGGGATTTGAGAAAGTCTTGTTCTTTCAAAAAATCAGTATCTTCGAATCGATTCCAGGCCTGACACTATCGTATCTGGCAGATATCAGCAACGAACTTCATCTCAAACCGGACGAAACTCTTGTGCTTGATGAAAAGTCAAATAACAATTTCTATATACTCGTAACCGGAACAATCGATTTCTTCCAGAGAGGACAGTTTGTTGCGCAATTCTCGCAAGGGCAGTTCATCGGTGAGATGATGCCATTGCCCAACTTTGTAAACACCAATCTTCTCATTGCTAAGTCAGAAGTTGTCATTCTGAAATTGAATAAGGACCAGTTCTATGAACTTTTGTCTGACAACGTTAAACTTGCAGACAAAATACTTGAGTTCATCTGATGAGTCGTTCCAAAACGGTATTTGTCATTGCCGCCATCGTGTTTTTGTTTCTACTGGCATACGCGAGCTATGACATCGCTAGTCGCACAACGTTTCCGGGTTCAAAGTCTCAGTTGAAAGAGCGTCTGAAAAAGGAATACCTGAAAGCAGACTCAGTGGTCACTGATTCCAGTGATTTGAAAACAAGAAGTCAACGTAATCACTAACATGAGTTTGCTTTAAAAGATAATTCTATTAGTTTTGAAGCAGATTAAAGCCAACTATAGACAAGAAAATCCCCCATTGTGAGAACTTTGGGGGATTTTCCTTTATACCCAGCTGCTTCATAGTCACCTATCTTCAAAAATTGCAGCTTAACCTTCTATTTTGTTTGTTATCGATTAGTATATGGTAGAAGGGTGATCGGCTAATATCTTTGATTCAAGATTAAAGCCAACTATAGACAATGAATTTCCCCCGTGGTCCAGGATCACGGGGGATTTCTCATTTTATACCTACCCATTCTTGTCACTCAATCTGTGACGGGTGCTCATGTTGCAAGTTTAAACTGATATTCATCTTTGTATAAGTAACATTCACGCGATATCTTTCAAGGATGAACAGACTCATATTCTCTGCAGTTTCTGCCTTTCTCTTCATTGTAGTTTTTGGATTTCAGGTCTCGTGCGCAGACCATAATTTTCCATCGTACGTCTGTCCTGATACGGAGGTAAGTTACCTCGAAGATGTAAGACCGATCGTCACCACTAAGTGTGCGATATCGGGTTGTCACAACGGTAGCCTGGGCGCGGAACGGAATTGGTCAGATTTTCCAACGTTTCAGCGTAATGCCCAGAATGGAAATGTTAAGAACTATGTGATCAACCGCATAATGCCTCCTGCGCATAGTCAGAATGGTCCGTTAAGCCAGGACCAGATCAACACAATCGCATGCTGGGTGGATGAGGGTGCACCAAACAACTAATCTATGATCCGACTGTTGACCTTACTCATTTTCACTTCAACGTTGGTGACGGCACAGAAGATGACCGTGGAAAAATCGAAAGTTGTATTTTTTTCGGATGCAGCCATTGAAGACATCACTGCTGACAATAAGAAGGCATCTGGCTTGTTCAATCAGGACAATGGTGAGATTGTTTTTTCTATCCCCATGAGTGCATTCAAATTTGCCAAGGCTCTCATGCAGGAACACTTCAATGAAAAATACATGGAGTCTGAAAAATTTCCTAAAGCAACGTTTCAGGGAAAAGTAGAGGGCTACAACAAAAACTTAAATTCCCAGTCGGTCAAAGCTATCGGTAAAATGACGATTCATGGTGTGACGAAAGATGTAGAAATCCCGGGAACGATCACGAAGCAGGGAAACAAATTGCAAATGAATACGAAGTTCATGGTCAAACTTGCAGACTATAACATTACGATCCCGCAGCTGTTGTGGCAGAACATTGCGGAACAGGTGGAGGTAACTGCAGACTTTACTTTTAAACCGCAATAAACACTGATGAAGGCCAGCATCCTCTTCACGCTGATTTTACTTTCCTCAAGTCTCGCTACAGCTCAAAAATTTTTAACTGAGAAGGGTACGATTTCGTTTTTCTCAGATGCGGCCATTGAGGATATCACCGCTGAAAATACAATGGTAGGTAGCCTCTTTAATGCAACCACAGGAGAGCTCGTGTTTATCGTTAAGATCAAAGACTTCATTTTCCCAAAAGCATTGATGCGCGAACACTTCAATGAAAAGTATATGGAAACTGAAAAGTTTCCGAAGTCGTTGTTCACCGGGAAGCTAAAGGGGTATACACTCACTGATAAGGGAGAGCAGAATGTTACCGCTACGGGAAAACTTACGATCCATGGGGTCACAAGAGATGTTGAGGTGCCGGGAACTATTGTATTCGATTCCGGCAAGGCTATGATGAAAGGAAAATTCATGGTTGCCCTCAAGGATTATGACATAAAAATCCCCAAACTTGTATGGCAAAACATCGCGGAGGAGATTGAAGTCAAGATTGATTTTGTGTATAAGCCGATGAAATAAAACCGTTTACAAAGAACCACATTGAAATGAAACGTTATCTAGTAGGAATCGCCTTGCTGACTTTTTCAGGATTGGCATTTGGTCAGGATGATTTGATGAAAGAGTTAGAGTCGTCTCAGACAAACGATGTTGATTATGCGTTCCAGACGTTCAAAGGAACACGCATTGTCAACGGGCACACAGTAGAGACAAAACCGAAAGGCACGCTTGAATTTATATTTGCACACCGTTTCGGAGAAGTGAATGGAGGCTATTACGAACTGTTTGGACTGGACGATGCATACGTTCGTTACGGACTTGATTATGGCGTAACGGATAACCTCAGTATCAGCTACGGACGTAATTCAGTTGACAAAACAATGGATGGCTACGCGAAGTATAAAATTCTCAAGCAAAGTACGGGAGCCAAGAATTTTCCATTCACCTTGACTGCGCTCGGTGGCGTGGCTTACCGAACCTCGCCCAAGAAGGATAATGTGCCTCCAGGGTTTAAGAATATTGACAGACTTGCCTACGTAGCGCAATTGCTGATGGCCCGAAAGTTCACACCAAGTTTCTCACTCCAACTGATGCCAACTTTCATACATAAAAATGCAGTTGACCAGACCTTTGAGGAAAATGATCAGATGGCGATGGGTGTTGGTGGCAGGCTGAAGGTGACGAAGAGTGTTGCCCTCACGAGTGAATACTACTACCGGCTGAACGTCAATGAAAACAGTCCCTACAAAAATACGTTCGGGATCGGTGTAGACATCGAAACGGGAGGCCACGTATTTCAGATCGTTGTGACGAATACGCGTGGTCTTACCGAGAGGGCTTTCATTACGGAGACGGATGGCGATTTCACAGAAGGAGACATTCACCTTGGCTTCAATGTAACGCGCACCTTCCAACTGGGAGGAAGTCGTAGCAAAAACTAATCTCAAAAGTTGAAAAATTTTGATGCTTGTGCGTACTTTCACCGCAGCGTAAAAGTGCACAAGCGTTGTTATTACTTTCCATCATTCTTTATCTCGTGCTCACCATTCTCATTGGTGTGTGGGCGGCCCGAAAAGTAAAGACACTCGATGATTACATGCTCGCGGGAAGAAGCCTCCCGCTAATGCTGAGTTCCACAGCGATGTTCGCCACCTGGTTTGGCTCAGAGACCGTGTTTGGCGCTTCTTCACAATTTTTAGAAGGAGGATTGTACTCCGTGATTGAGGACCCTTTTGGTGCAGCGCTGTGCCTCATCCTTTTCGGCCTTTTCTTCGTCCGCAAGTTATACAACCTCAACCTTCTCACTCTTGGGGACTTTTTCCGAAGGCGCTTTGGAAAAAAAGCTGAGCTCACTGCCAGTATTTTTCTTGGGCCTCCGTATCTGGGTTACATCGCTGCCCAGCTCGTAGCGATGGGACTGATCATGAATGTGGTCACCGGGATGCAGGTGTGGGAGGGAATTGTGATTAGTGCTATAGTTGTTACGTTGTATACCTACATCGGTGGAATGTGGGCGATCACCATCACCGACTTTATCCAAACGATTATAATCATTGGAGGCTTGCTGGTCCTGGCCATTGTAATGGGAATGAAAGCAGGTGGCGTCACCAATGTACTGACCCAGGCACCCGAAGGAACGTTTCGATTTTTTCCACCGCTGGACCTCAAAGAAATTGTCAGCTGGATTGCAGCATGGGCAGTTCTGGGTTTAGGATCGATTCCATCACAAGATGTCTTTCAGCGTTCCATGTCTTCGAATTCAGCTACGACAGCCGTGCGATCATGCTTCATCGCAGCGGCAATGTACCTCACCATCGCGATGCTGCCATTGTTCATCAGCTTATGCACGAAACACTTGTACCCCGCTCAGATTGAAGGCGATGCTCAATTGGCATTGCCGAATATGGTCTTGCAGCACACAACGTTGCCTGTCCAAATTCTTTTCTTTGGTTCATTGCTCTCTGCCATCATGAGTACTACAAGTTCCGTTTTATTAGCGCCCGCTGCGATTCTTTCAGAGAACCTTGTTAAGCCGTTGTGGAAAAACAGGCTAAGCAATAAGCAGATTCTTTTAATCACGCGCATCGCTGTCCTGATTTTCAGTGCAGCGGCAACGATCATGGCGACCATGCGCTCAAACATTTATGAACTGGTTGGGGAGTCTTCGATACTAAGTCTTGTGTCATTGTTCGCCCCACTAACGTTTGGTTTGTATTGGAAACGGTCGAGTAAAGTAGGAGCGATGGCTTCCATGGTGGTTGGTATGCTTTCGTGGATTATATTTGAAGCGTACGAAATAAGTTGGCCAACACTCGTGCCGGCTACGTTACTAAGCATAGCCGCCATGATTATTGGAAGTTTAGGCTGGCCAGATAAGGAGGAAAACGATGATAAAGATAGAGCTCAATCGATTGAATGATGCGTTCCATTTCCAGGCGCAGAATGAAAATGGAAATGCAGTCCACATTGATGCTTCACCGGAGATTGGTGGAACAAACCAGGGGATGCGACCGATGCAGATGCTTCTCGCGGCCATGGGCGGATGCAGTTCGATCGATGTTGTCAATATTTTAAAGAAGCAAAAGCAGGATCTTAAGGATATAAAAGTGACCGTGACAGGTGAACGTGAAGAAGGAGCGGTTCCTTCGCTTTTTGTGAAAGTACACGCACACTTTAAACTGTTTGGAAATCTTGATAAGGACAAAGCTGAGAAGGCGGTGGCCCTCTCTGTGGAAAAATATTGTTCGGTGGCAAAAACGCTTGAGAAGACTGCCACGGTAACCTACACAACTGAAATTGTACGACCTTCCTGAATATTGAGTGATGAGCAAGAAGAGAAATTTTGACACTGACGCAATCCGCCATCAACACGAACGCAGTGCTTTCCGTGAGCATTCAGTACCCTTGTATATGACGTCAAGTTTTGTATTTGAAGATGCAGAACAGGCACGCGCGATGTTTGCGGACGAAATTCCTGGCAATATCTATAGCCGATATTCCAATCCCAACACGAACGAGTTCATTGAAAAGTTGTGTTTGTTAGAAGGTACAGACGATGGTATTGCCACTTCATCAGGAATGGCAGCGATGTACTCGAGCATGGCGGCTTTGTTGAAGACTGGAGATCATGTGCTCGCGTGTCGTTCCGTGTTCGGATCCACCCATCAGATTTTAAATACGCTGTTCCCACGCGTTGGAATCTCTCACACCTATGCCGATGTGAACGAGCCTGAAACATGGGAAAGCAAAATTCAGCCTAACACGAGGATGATCTTTGTGGAGACGCCTTCCAACCCTGCGCTCGATCTGATCGATCTCGAATGGCTAGGCAAGCTCGCGAAGAAACACAACCTGATTTTGAATGTTGATAACTGTTTTGCTACGCCTTACCTGCAGAACCCAGCAAAGTTTGGTGCGCACATCGTGACGCATTCTGCAACGAAATTTATGGATGGCCAGGGACGTGTCATCGGTGGAGCTGTGCTTGGTACAAAAGAACTGATTAAGGAAATCAGATTTTTTGCACGTCATACAGGGCCTTCAATGTCACCATTTAACGCG
>DASWTM010000037.1:0-1929 GCA_036402115.1 Chryseosolibacter sp. | reverse complement strand
AATCAACTGAAAATCACTAAAATTGTGGATAATTTACACCCGGAAGACGGAAGTGTTTCGGAGTTGAAGAAAAAGGTAGACGAGTATATTCGAGAGATTGATAAATGCATCGCTCACTTAAGTAGATAGCAACTGTAAGATTATTTGATGGAGGAACTTTCGATAAAAATCAGAATAGCCGACCGGGAATACCCAATGAAGGTCAAACGCTCAGATGAAGAGAGGGTACGAACTGCCGGCAAACTCATCAATGAAAAGTTGAAGTCTTACAAAGAGCAATTCGGTATTGATGACAAACAGGATCTGCTGGCCATGGTTGCTTTCGACTGTCTGGTCGATAAGATGGCAGCTGAAGAAAGTCATCAGGTAATTGATCAAACCGTTTTTGAAAAGGTTAGTCAGCTGAATCATCTGGTCTCTCAGTCCATCCTTTAATTTTCTTCTTTTCACTTCCTGGCCAAGGTGGCATTCCCGGGTTTTTTATAAACCTAATTTTTTATGTCAACCAGCGTCATTATAGCAGTTGTATCAGGCCTCATTGCCGCAATTCCTATCGGGCTCCTGTTTGGTACCATGCTCTACAAGCGCAACGTAGCCAAACGATTGGAAGAAACGGAAGAGAAGACCAAACTCATCTTGAAGGAAGCAGAAATCGCTGCGGAAAACCTCAAGAAAGATAAAATTCTCGAAGCCAAGGAGAAGATCCTTAAAATGAGAAGCGAATTCGAGGAAGAAGCGAATCGCAAGAAAAATCAGATCATCAGCAACGAGCAGAAGATCAAACAGCGCGAACAAACCATCAGCAAAGAGCTCGAAAATCTCAAACGTAAAGAAGGCGAGCTCGATGACATCCGCACGGACATGGCCGCGCAACTCGAGCACGTGAAGAAACGTAAAGAAGAGCTCGACAAATTCAACCAGCAAAAAATTCAGATGCTGGAAAACCTTTCCAAGCTCACCGCTGACGAAGCCCGTGAACAACTTGTGGCAAGCCTTAAAGACGAAGCCCAGACAAAAGCTTCTAGCTACATCAAAGACATCATGGAGCAGGCAAAGCTGTCTGCCACGAAGGAAGCGCGGAAAATTGTTGTGGAAACGATTCAACGCACCGCTACGGAACACGCCATTGAAAACTGCGTGTCGGTGTTCAACATCGAAAGCGATGACATTAAAGGTAAGATCATTGGTCGCGAGGGACGAAACATCCGCGCGCTCGAAGCAGCCACGGGAGTTGAAATTATCGTAGACGACACCCCTGAAGCCATCATTATCTCTGGTTTCGATCCGGTGAGGCGAGAAGTTGCACGACTGTCGCTTCACCGCCTGGTGCAGGACGGCCGTATCCACCCTGCCCGCATTGAAGAAATTGTTGCCAAGACAATGAAGAATATCGAAGACGAGATTGTCGAGATTGGTGAGCGCACCGTGATCGACCTCGGAATTCATGGACTTCACCCTGAACTCGTGAAGATGGTAGGCCGTATGCGGTTCCGCTCATCGTATGGACAGAACCTGCTTCAGCACTCACGTGAAGTCGCTAACCTTTGTGCGATCATGGCGTCAGAACTTGGCCTCAACGTTAAACAGGCGAAACGTGCCGGACTCCTCCACGATATTGGAAAAGTTTGGACGGAAGAACTCGAAAAACCACACGCCATTGTGGGAATGGAGCTCGCGCAAAAGTATAAGGAGCATCCGGTGATCTGTAACGCTATTGGTGCTCACCACGATGAGATCGAAATGACAAACATCATCTCTCCTATCGTTCAGGCCTGCGATGCGATCAGCGGTGCAAGACCTGGCGCGAGACGTGAAGTGATGGAACAATACATCAAGCGTTTAAGAGAACTGGAAGACGTAGGATTGAGCTTTGATGGCGTGGAGAAGTGCTATGCTATTCAGGCCGGCCGTGAACTTCGTGTCATCGTT
>DASWTM010000036.1:0-10229 GCA_036402115.1 Chryseosolibacter sp. | reverse complement strand
CCGTTTGATAGCCGATGTTCTGAATTCTGGAACGGGCGTTTTAAATGTTTGTATTAACATTAATGATGAAATGGCCACGAGTACGATCACAGCCGCGAAGAGAAGGAGGAACGATTGCAGGAAATTATTTCTTAACGCGGTAACAAACAGAAAAACCGCGTACACAATGATCGGCATGAGCTGGGCAAACACTGCCTGGCATGCCGCTACGAGTTGTTGTCTGCGATAAAGGAGTGATGTGTTAAAAAGAAAAACGTTCTCAGCCAGCACCATACGCTGTCGGTTGAATAGAATTACCTTGAAAGTATAGAGCAGCCAGACTGAAATTGGAATCAACGATAGGAGGGGAGACGCAACAAAAAATTCAGCCAGGGCTTTGTGCTCTTTCCCACTCATGAAGCCGAATGTTAGCGTGATCACCACGATAAAAAATCCTGCGTTCAGCCGATAAAATTCCCGAACGAAAACTTTCGCGAATACGGTGGTACTATCAAGCAAGGTGAATTGATTTTTGTTTTATCTCATAGATTCCGGAGACGGTCAGGTTATTTTCAATGAGTTGGTGCGATGAGATCAGGAACATCACACCATGGTTTGCGCAGTGGTTGATCAACTCCACAAGCTTGGCGCGCGTTTGATCATCAAGCGTAATGAGCGGTTCGTCCAGAATAATCAGTTTTGGATTTCCGAGGAACGCTAGTGTAAGGGAAAGTTTTTTGAGCATTCCACTGGAAAACGTTTCACATGCTTTCTCATAAAACCCGTCTACACCAAAATGTTTCGTTATGCGCGTCATGTTCTCTGAAGATGCGCCTTTCGTCTTACCGATAAAGCGGATTAGATCCTTGGCTGTAAGGAATCCAGGATAGAGAGGCTCTGCTTCGGCAAAATTGATCCTTGAGCGATAATCTACCGGGTTAGCTTTGCAGTCGACAGCATCGAATACGATTTTCCCGGTGAATGGTACGAGTCCTGCAACCGATTTGAAAAAGGTTGATTTGCCGGAGCCATTCTCCCCTTTGATCCAGTAAATGCCGTTGGCAAGTTCAAGATTATCGATTCGAAGTATTACCGTATCGTCATAGCGCTTTTCGTAGTCGATAATCAGCAGCATGCTTTAAGGTTTGATCACTTCAACCGAAAAGGTAATGGTAGCCTTTAGGGAGTCGGCAACGGAGCAATATTTTTCAAGCGATAGTTTTGCACTCTTAGCCAGCTCTTCTTCGGTAACATCGGGTGACACGACAATGTATTTACAATGGATGGCAGTGAATGAGCGTGGGGGTGTTTCTCTGCGCGTGCCCTCGGTTTCAATTGTGAATGCTTCTACCATTTTTTTCCGCTTCTTCAGCATCACCACTATGTCCACCGCCCCACATGCGGCTACAGCGGACAAAAGCGCTTCTACCGGTGACATGCTTTTTTTTACTGGCAGGGCCCGCATGTCAATGGTGTCGAGGATTCCATCAGTCGTCACTGACTCGTACAGTTCATCCTCGATCATTTTTGTAATGATCTTCATAGTATACTTTAAATTGGATGCCGGGGCGTATATTTGACGCGAACCCGAGCCAATAATTACATGTCGATTACCGATAAGTTCAAATCTGCAATACGTGATGTAAAGGACTTTCCTAAGCCCGGTATCATCTTCAAAGATATAACGCCCATTTTTAATGATCCGAAGCTCGTGAACGAAATTATCGGGGAGTTGGTCCGCAACACAAAACCGCTACAACCGGATGCAATAGCTGCCGTGGAGGCGCGCGGATTCATCTTTGGTTCACTTCTGGCGCATGCACTCGAATGCAAGTTTGTACCCATCCGCAAGGCTGGTAAGCTTCCGTATCACGCTCGCAGGGAGGAGTACTCACTTGAATATGGCACGGCAGCGATCGAGATGCACGAAGATGCTATTGCGCCTGGCTCGCGCGTTATTGTCCATGACGATTTACTGGCGACCGGTGGAACGGCTGAGGCGGCAGGAAGACTTATACGCGGGGCTGGTGGTGTGTTAGCAGGGTTTACCTTTCTGATAAACTTGAGTTTTTTGGCTGGATCCGAAAACCTTAAGGCTGGTTTTGGAGTTTCTCCTTATTATCTGGTAGAATATTGACTTTTCGCGAGGTTATGTCTGAGCCCGTAAATATCCCCATGTTTCCCCTTACACTTCTTCCGTTACCCGGAGAGTTGGTCCCGCTTCATATTTTTGAGCCGCGATACCGCCAACTTCTTTCGGACTGCGAGACGAGTGACATAAGCTTTGGTATCTACTGCAATCATGACCTCAACCAGGAAAAGGTCGGATCGTTGATGAAGCTCGAAAGCGTTATAAAGCGTTACCCCACAGGTGAATCGGATATCATCGTTCGCTGTATTGATGTGTTTTCGATGAATAAGCTTTACAGGAATTTTTCAAACAAACTGTACCCGGGTGGAGATGTTGTCTTAAGGAAGGCAGACCCATCACAAATTCCTTCGATCGAACTTTATGAGTTGTTTCTAATCTATCAACAAAGAAGAAACCTCAAAAACGTTGGGACTGCATCAACCTACCAGATAGCCCAGGAGTTGAGTCTTGATCTGCATGAACGTTATAAGTTTCTTACCGCATCACTTGACAAGCAGCAAGCCTTTCTTATAAATCAATTAAAGTTTCAAATGCACGTCCTTCTCCAGGAAGAGAAGAGCAAGGATGTTTTTCATCTCAATTAGTTGTACACTTCCGTACAGTTTGTGTTCACTTCCGTAGTTGCAGGAAATGTTTTCTCTCGTTTTATCCTAGTGTTAACGCAATCGTTACAGTGCATTCATGCAAACGGATGAACTTTCTCTCCACCATCTTACGGTATTCTTGATTTCTTTAACATTTATTAACGCCAGCGCTGAAACTTTAGGCGATAGCGCACCGTCTTATCGGTGTATCTAAAATTTCCAATTATGAAAAAGTTCCTTTCTATACTTGTTGTGCTCGCAGTAGTGAGCGGTGGTGTTATGGCGAACGGTATTGACAACCCAAAAGCGAATACAGGGTTGGCATTGATGAAATCTGAAAAAGGATTTAAAGTTTTTTATAAAGGATCGAAGGCGGGCACGGTACGTGTCACCATTACAAATTCTAAAGGCGAGCACATTCACCAGGAAACGTTGAAGAATGTGGAAAGCTTCATGCGACCTTACAACCTGAGTTCGATTACCGAAGGTGAGTATACCATCGAAATTAACTCGCCTGACGGAAAACAAATTGAAAAGTTTTCGTACTCGAAGAATAAGGTGGAGAAACTTATGAATTTATTACACGTTAAGGATGCCGATGGGAAATATGTGTTGACTGTGTCTAACAAAAATGGCAGTGATAGGCTTACCGTGAACATCTACGACCAGAACTACAATCTTGTATACACAGGCACAGAAGAAATTTCAGGCGACTTCGCTAAAATTTATGATCTGCGCAGCCTTGGTAAAAACTTCACCTTTGAAGTGAAAGATGGAGCCGGGTCAACGCAAACGTTGTCATCCGCAAAGTAAGACACTCTTTTTCTTATATATATAGTTTAGGTTTGAAGAAGCCACGTGTACAGCGTGGCTTCTTTGTTTTATTCTGCGCATAGGGAGTGCGTTATGCAAACGTTGGTGGAAAATCCGCGCGCACCGAAACCGTTTTGAGGGCTGTTGAAGCGGCAAATTTTGGCAATTTTTCATCTGCATTTTCCGCAAACGTTGTTTCACTTAATAAAACAGGTTTCCTTACAAAGAACGTCCGCGCGTTGTGAGCCCCCGTATATTTGTATCATAAACAAAAACAAAAAAGAATCATGAAAACAAAATCTCTTTTCTTCGCAGCGTTTGTCTTAGTGAGCTCACTGGCTGTTGCAGCTGGAAAGGATGAGCCACGTAACATTGGTATGGCAGTAATACCAGTTAAAGGATCAGAAACATTTAAAGTTATCTATAAAGGAGAAACTGCAGGCAAGGTTAGATTGAATATCTACAATGCTGCGTCTCGCATTATCCTCACTGAAACTTTCAACAGTACACAAGGTTTCATCGTTCCTGTGAACTTCGCAGGTCTCGAAGCAGGTGAATATACGATCGAATTGATCGATGCAGCTGGTAAGAAGGTTGAAAAAGTAACGTATGGCGTGAAAGAAGTGTCGAAGAAAATCGCACACATCAGCAACATCCAGAATGGAAAATTCCTCTTGTCAGTTGTTAATCCAACAGCTGGCCAGGAGATCAACGTGAAGATCTACGATGCCGAGAACAACCTCATTCATAGCGAATCTAAAGTTGTAAGCGGTGACTTCGCTACTGTATACAAGCTCAATCCTGCAACAACTTCGCTTACCTTCGAAGTTTCTGATAACACAGGCAAGATAAAGACCGTAAGGTTTTAATTAAGGGTAGATTGATTGGAAAACAAGGCCATCCCAAGTGGGGTGGCTTTTGTCATTTAAGAGCAAATGCATTTCACCACAGAGGATTTTGAATGTGTTTGAGACAGGACGGACGAATATGCACGTGTGAAGAAGTTTATTGAATGCGCGTTGGAGTCGGCAGCAATTGAAGATTTTTGACTTCAAAGTGCACCAGCGAAAGATCACTTTGTCAGGCTGAGCGAGGAGAGCACAGAGAATGCAAGTAGTCGCTAACGCTTGGATTTATTGCGCCTGGACTTCAAATTCCTTGTGCTAGCTATGCAGACATTTTTTCAGAGTATTTGAGCCCAAGCGCCAGCGCGACTGCCTGCCTTTCTTTCTGGCCTCTTGTCTGACAAGCAGTTAAAGGGAGAAACAAAATCATCTACCACAGCTTTTGTTGGATGTTCGCATTCCTCAAATACGCAACCCATGGGAATATTCACTCTGGATAAACATTGCACCGCCTCCAGTTAGATGAAGCAAAATCCTCTGTGTTAAAACTGCATTTTCTCTTTTTTATTTACATTGGGATAAATTCAATGTCCATGACTCGACACGTTTGCCTTCCCTTCCTTTTTTTCTTGTGTGTGAATTTCGCACACAGTCAGTCCGTTGATCATACAGCAGAAAATTTATTCTCCACAAACATCGAAGGACCTGCGTTCGATAAAAATGGAAATCTCTATGTGGTGAACTTTCAAAAAGACGGTACGATTGGTCTGGTGAAACCGGATGGAAAAGTTGAATTGTACGTGACGTTGCCGGAGGGGAGTATTGCGAACAGCATCCAGATGGATTCGAAAGGCTGCATGTTTCTGGCGGATTTCACTGGTCATAATGTGCTGAAGCTCGATCCGAAAACGAAGAAGGTTACGGTTCATTCACACAACGACAAATTCAATCAGCCGAACGATCTCTGTATTAATAAGAAGGATCAACTCTTTGCATCCGATCCGAACTGGAAAGAAAGCACCGGACAACTGTGGCGAATCGACCCGGATGGAAAATCAACATTGTTGGTTGACGGAATGGGCACTACGAATGGCATTGAACTAAGTCCGGATGAGAAAACGCTTTATGTCAATGAAAGCGTCCAGCGGAAAGTCTGGGCATTCGATGTGGATGAGGCGGGTTACATTTCAAACAAAAGGCTGTTCGCAGAATTTCCCGATCACGGTTTTGATGGGATGAAGTGTGACAAGCAAGGCAACCTCTATATAACACGGTATGGAAAAGGAACTATTGTGGTGCTGTCACCGGAGGGCAAACAGTTGAAGGAAGTAACACTGAAAGGAAAAAACTGCAGCAACCTCGTGTTCGGTGGAAAAGACGGAAAAACGATTTTTGTTACACTCCAGGATCGCAAGGGTATGGAGAAATTTCAGAATGATATACCTGGCAAGCGCTATTGATCAAGGGCACTGGTTGACCAGGGTAAGTCTGGCAACGATGCTTTGCGGTTTCAGAAGCGTACCTGGCGACAACACGGCATTTGCCCCAATCTTTGAATGATCTCCAATCAATGCACCGAACTTTTGCGAGCCGGTTGCAACCTGCTTTCCAGCAACCTGTACAAAGATTTGTTTATCATCACGATCGTTATGATGGTTGGCTAAAATGGATCCAGCTTCAAGATTCACGTGAGCACCAATGATCGAGTCCCCTGCAAAATTGAAATGAGCGAGCGTGGATTTTTCAAGAATGATCGTTGACTTAACTTCACACCCTGGACCTACAATTACGTTTCGATCGCAGAACACACCTGCGCGAAGATAGGCATGCGCAGCGATGAAGCAGTTTTCGGAAATAATCACCGGACCTTTTAAAATTACTCCTTCTTCAATTTTTGCCGTTTTGTGAATCGCAAGGTTTCCGTTTATAACATAGTCATCACAGCATGATCTAATTTTCTCGAGAATAATTTCTTCAAGCTTTTGCGTGACACTCCAGGGCGTTTTCAAAACGTGTGTTGGAAAAACACGGGCGAAGGATGCGATATAGTCGGTGATTGTAACCATTAGATTTCGTAAAGTTCAAGAGGCAGGTGATCGGGATCTTCGAAAAATGTAAACCTCTTTCCGGTAAATTCATCGACCCGTATAGGCTCCGTTAAGATTTTGTTTTCATTCAGGTGCTTGATAGCCTCATCAATATTATCCACCTCAAACGCAAGATGCCTTAGTCCCTGCGCTTCCGGACGCGAAACACGCTCAGGTGGATTTGGAAAAGAAAATAATTCAATTACATACCGGTCACCAATGGCAAGATCAAGTTTCCATGAATCGCGTTCTTTCCGATAATGCTCTGCCAACACGCGCAAACCGAGAACGCTAGTATAGAAATGCTTTGAGACTTTATAGTCCTTGCAGATAATCGCCACATGGTGAACGCTCTTTAACTCCATCATAATACCTTACGTAACTTGCAAAGATCAAATTAAACCACATCCTCAACTACAAAAACTTAAAAATTCACTTGCGCTTCTCTGTGTCTTAGCGCCTTCGCGGTAAAAAAGAAATTTTAATCTAAATTACATATCATGGACATGCTTTGGCTGATGTTAGGGATATTACTGATGCTTGGTGGAATTGCTGGCTCCGTTTTGCCGTTTCTTCCAGGCCCACCGCTCTGTTTTATTGCGTTATGGATCCAACAATTGCAGGCCAATCCGCCTTACACGACAGATTTTCTTTGGACCTGGGCTGCGATCACGGTGGCGGTCACGCTCATCGACTACTTCATCCCGGTGTATGGAACGAAGAAATTTGGAGGCACAAAGGCAGGCATGTGGGGCTGTATGATTGGCCTGGTTGCCGGCATCTGGCTCGGTCCGATTGGGATAATCATCGGTCCTTTCGTAGGCGCATTCATCGGTGAACTGATCGGAAACAGCGATTCAGATAAAGCATTGAAAGCTGCGATCGGTTCTTTTTTGGGATTCGTTGCAGGCACCCTGCTCAAGCTAATTGCCTGTTTTGTAATGGCATACTATTTCATTCAGGCTTTCTAGGTGGAGTAGGCAGTAGGCAAAATGCAGTAGGCAAATCGGACGTATAATAGGCAGTACGAAATTGAAGAAATGCAATTTCAATGTTACCAAACCCTTGGACATTACGGCTTGCCTACTGCATTTTGCCTACTGCCAACTATCGATTTCAACGGTATGCTATATTTTTCTATTTTTACCCAGATTCAAATCCCGCTATCATGAAAAAAATTCTTGTTCCCACCGATTTTTCCAAGCCCGCACTAATTGCTATTGACGTTGCTGCGGATATCGCAAAGAAGGCAAACGCTGAAGTTACGCTTCTACACATTGTAGAAGAGGCAAGTGCAGGATCATTCAATATTGAAGGAGAAGTGTCAAGCCGCTCGCAGGACTGGGAGGATAAAATTTTTACCATGCGTCTCATCGAAAAAGGTAAGAAGCAAATGGCAGCTGCAGTGGAGAATCTGAAATCTGCTGGCGTAAAGGTTCGTTCAGAGATTCAGATGGGGGCACCCTTCATCGGGATGCGTTCCATCATCACGGAGAAAAATGTTGATCTTGTTGTGATGGGTACTGCAGGCCAAACGAAACTGGAAGAGAGTATTATTGGTTCGAACACTGAAAAGGTTGTGCGCCACGCTGCGTGTCCTGTCCTTACTGTTCATCGCAAGCCATCCAGCACGGATTTTAAGAATATCGTTTACGCAACATCGCTTAGCAAAGATGAAGAAGTGTTCTCACGTGTGATTAAAAGAACACAACAGTTGTATGATTCAACTGTGCACCTGGTAAGGATCAACACGCCTGGAAATTTTCAACGCGATGCAGTGGTGAAAAAGGCAATGACGGATTTCGCAAAAAAATTGCAGTTGAAAAATTTTACCATCAACGTGTTTAACGACCTCACAGAGGAAGAGGGAATCATCTACTTCGCAGACAGCATTGATGCAGATCTTATTGGCATGGCTACGCACGGTCGGACAGGTTTTGCCCATGTCCTTGCCGGAAGCATTGCAGAAGACGTGGTGAGTCACTCCAAGCGTCCAGTATTGACGTTCGTCACGAAAAACAGAGCCTAAAAAAACTTAACTTAGTGAGCCCCGACAGGGGCTTTCTTTTTTAAGATGAAGGATTATTATCAAATTTTGGGAGTATCGTCATCAGCCCACGCTTCGGATATTAAACGTGCGTATCGGAAGTTGGCCCTACTGTATCACCCTGATAAGAATCCCGACCCTTCGGCAGAGTTGTACATCAAGGAGATTAATGAGGCTTACGATGTCCTGTCCGACCCTCAAAGCAGATCTGCCTATGATTTGCAGCGAGAGAACCCCTTCCACGTTGCCGTTGAAGAACCACCAAGACATCGTGACCCGGCTTACAAAAGACCAACTTCATCCCGACCGAAGAGAAAATCGGAAAGTGAGAGGATTTATGAAATGATGGCAGCATATCACAAGCCTGCGCGATGGATGATCATCACCGCCTTCAGTTTCTGTGTTCTGCTCTTATTCGATACGATGTTGCCGGTACGTAAGTCAACTGATCAGATTGTTGACATTCGCCATTCGAAACAAGCCATCAGCCGGGGAAGTTATGGTCGTGTGATCACCGCGAACATCCTCGTGTTTGCATCGGGTAACAGACTTAAGATCAGTTCCGATGATGGTGATCATTTCAGGATAGGCGACTACATTCAGATAAACAGTTCGCGGATATTCGGAATAGAGTTGGATGTAGTCGGCAAGAATGCCTACGTGGCCAATGTGCCCGTATCGATCTATGGAAGCTTCTGGTTCGGCCCGGCAGCGCTGCTGTTGATTTCAGTTATTGGACTGTGTTTTCCCAAAAAAATCGAGCTCACCTTCAACCTGGCGGTAGGATGTTTTTTTGTACTAATTTTGAATGTAATTTTTGTTTTAATCAGTTGATATGGCAAAGAACAATGATTGGAAAAAACGAGATGGAGTTGTCTATTCAACAAATCCTGATTTTGGATACGAGTACCAACAGAATGAACAGGCAGCTACACTTCCACCGCAGCAACAGAATCTGCTAGTAGCACTCGACAAAAGCGGCAGAGCCGGCAAGCAGGTAACTTTGATTACAGGTTTTGTGGGAACAAATGAAGACCTGGACAAACTTGGAAAACTTCTCAAATCCAAATGTGGCGTTGGCGGCTCAGCAAAAGACGGAGAGATTTTGATCCAAGGTGATGTGCGGGATAAAGTTGTACAAATCCTGCTGAAGGAAAAATACAAAGCTAAGCGGGGCAATTAATTAATTAGCCAATGTGCCAATTAGCCAATTGGAATACATCGATGCATTTATGCGTTGGCTGATTGAAAAAGTCTTGACATACCTCCGTCACAATAGATAAACAAGTCGAATTAGCGCATCGGCTAATTGGCAATTGGCTAATTGTCTAATTGTCTAATTAGCTCCCTCTCGCCCCGTCAAACCATTCTTTGAACTCACCCACCTTCTCACGACTAACGATAATTTCTTTGTCGAACTCCTGTGTAAGGGTAATCTTTAACCTGCTATTTGAATACACCAGCACGTCTTTAATAGCATTAATGTTGAGAATGAACGTCCGGTTGAGCCGGAAAAACAGTTTTGGATCAAGAATATCTTCCAGTGCTTCAAGGGTGTAGTCAATAATAAACTTCCGCGTCTGATTTGTCACCAGGTAAACGTCACGTCCTTCGGCATAAAACAAACTGATCTGATCGCTTGTGATTGATCGGATATGTTCGCCAAGTTTAACCATGAAGCGATTCTTATGCTCCTTGGTCCTCATGGATGAAAAAGCCTGC
>DASWTM010000035.1:0-15260 GCA_036402115.1 Chryseosolibacter sp. | reverse complement strand
GATCCAGGCGTTGGCTTCTACGTTGACGGTGTTTATTATGCGCGCCCTGCTGCAACTGCATTAGACTTCGTTGACATCGAACAAATTGAGGTCCTGCGAGGACCGCAAGGAACACTTTTCGGAAAGAACACAACAGCAGGTGCCTTCAATGTGACAACAAGGCCGGCAAGCTTTACTCCCGGAGCAAGCTTCGAAGTAAGCTATGGCAATTACGGATTCATCCAGGCAAAGAGTTCGATCACCGGACCTCTCAGTAAAAAATTTGCCGGACGCCTGTCCTTCTCAGGCACGCAGCGCGATGGCGTTCTCTACAATGTGAGCACACAAAAGTCAGTGAACGACTTGAACAACCTTGGATTCCGAGGACAGCTCTTATACACACCTACTGACCGGACAAAAATTACGTTGATTGGCGATGCCACGTCACAGAATCCGGATGGATACGCTCAGGTAGTAGCAGGCGTAGTCCAGACGCAACGTCCGGCCTACAGGCAGTTTGAGCAAATCATTGCTGACCTTGGATACGACCTTCCAAGCCGCAATCCATTTGACCGCAAGATCGACCACAACACAACGTGGAGATCTGGCAACGATCTCGGTGGTGTATCGCTGAATGTGGATACCAAGATCGGAAATGGAACACTGACGTCTACGACAGCCTGGCGTTATTGGAACTGGGATCCTTCGAACGACCGGGATTTTACAGCCCTTCCCGTGCTCACGCTTTCGCAGGCAACTTCAAAGCATCAGCAATGGACGCAGGAAATCCGATATGCCGGACAGCTTTCAAAGAAAGTAAGTGGCGTGATCGGTGTTTTCTTTATCGACCAGGATCTGAAAACTGATCCCGTTCATATCGAAGAGTCGGGCGCTGCTCAGTGGAGATTTTCCCAAAGTTCTACCAGCAACCTGTGGGCTACCCCGGGACTACTTGAGGGCTACGGTATCAGGACTACGTCACGTCTCCAGACCGTTGGAGCCGCAGCATTTGCTCAGGTTGATTGGGCGATCACTGAGCAATTGCATGTCCTTCCAGGCATCCGTTACAACTATGACCGCAAGGAGGTCAATTTCAACCGCGAAACATATGGAGGATTAGACACTAACGACCCTGCGTTGATCGCCCTCAAGCGAGCTGTTTATACCGATCAGGTTTTCAATGCTGACGCCAAGGAATCAAACTTCTCAGGTCAATTTACGCTTTCGTACAGACCGTTTAAGAATGTAAACACGTTTGCAACGTACGCCACCAGCTATAAGCCGGTTGGCGTTAACCTGGGCGGATTGCCAACTGCACAAGGTGAAGTAATGATTGATCTCGCGCGCGTGAAGCCGGAGTATGTGAATCACTACGAACTAGCAGTGAAGACTAACCCAACGTCAAGAACAACCCTCAACATTGCGATTTATAATACCGATATTGAGGATTATCAGACACAAGTTCAGACCGCTGAAGTTGGAGTCAACAGAGGTTATCTTGCCAATGCAGAGAAGGTTCGCGTGCGTGGTGCTGAACTTGACGGTAATATTCGGTTTAACAAAAACATTTCTTTCTATACTTCGCTAGCCTACACAGATGGTGAGTATGTTTCATTCACTAATGCTCCGGTTCCGCTTGAAGAAACAGGTGCAGCCAATGCCTTCAAGGACATTTCAGGAGGGAAGCTACCGGGAATTTCCGAGTGGGCAGGCTCGGTCGGTGGGGAGTTGTTGTCTAATCCAGTTAAGCTGATCGGCCAGGAAACCAAGCTCTTCTTTGGATTCGACACCTTCTACCGGTCGTCTTTCTCTTCGAGTCCCTCTCCTTCTCAATACCTGAATATCGATGGTTATGCGCTACTCAACGGAAGATTCGGCTTCCGGGCAACGACTGGCCTATCTGTTTTCGTCTGGGGACGCAATCTTTTGGATAAAGATTATTTCGAGCAACTACTGCCGGCTGCAGGAAATGCAGGGCACTATGCAGGCGTGCTTGGTGATCCAAGGACGTATGGAATTACACTTCGCTACGCGTATTAATCGTTGGTCGGGTTAAGCGAGGTCTGCTGCCTAAAGCGGCAGACCTTTTTGTTCTCAGGATGATGCATGTGCTTCGGATGCCATCCTCAGTTCTTCATTTGTAACGACCTGCCGAGTGAAGCATGCAGACCTTTTCACTGCCGTGCGCGCGTGGACGCAATCCCTTTTTTCCGTTGGCATATTTCTTTCATTGGGGTTTTCCCGGAGAATGATGTGAAAACGTTTAATAAAAGTAACCATGCAAGCGGAAGAACGGACAGTATTAATAGTCGAAGACAATCTAGACTTTCACATGCTCACAAAACTAGCATTGAACAAGTGCGGATATAAGGTGGAGTCTCTTTTTGATGGAAGAATGAAAGATGTATTAAACAAACTGCTGACGTGTGACATAGTACTTCTTGATGTGGATCTTCCAAGCGCGAACGGTACAGACATAAGCAACGGCATTAGGAGCAACCCGGCAACGCACCATATCCCTATTATTATGATAACCGGAAATGCAGAAGGGCCTTCCCTCTGCAACAAGGCTCATGCAGACGCATGCCTGATAAAACCGTTTCCATTCGCAAGCCTGCTACAGACTATAGAAGGTTTTTTTTCAAGGGGAACACCCCGTGCATAGACATCAAAACTGATAAACTACTGCATTGATGTTCATCCCTGCGCCCACGGAGGCGAAAATAACTTTATCTCCGGGTCGTATGGCATGTCCTTGGAGCTGTCCGCGAAGAATTAGATCAAGCAACGTTGGTACCGTGGCTACGGAGCTGTTTCCAAGCCAGCCAATCGTCATTGGCATCACTCCTTCCGTTATCTCTTCTTTGCCATACAGCTTGAAGACGCGTTCAAGGATTGCACTGTCCATCTTGTCGTTGGCCTGATGAATCAGGATCTTTCTAATGTCGTCCAGTGTTGTTCCGGCTTTTTCCAGGACTTCTTTCATGACCAGTGGAACATTCGTCAGCGCGAACTCATACACTTTCCTTCCGTTCATTTTTATGAACATGTCATCCGTATGGCCGTCAAATGATGCATATGATTTGTCCATATTGAGGAGCATCGCATGGTCTACGGCAAACGTTTGGGTCTTATGAGCAACAATCCCTTCGTTTCCGTGTGTCGCTTCGAGTACAACCGCGCCACTTCCATCACTGTAAATCATTGAGTCGCGATCATGAGGATCAATAACACGCGACAACGTTTCTGTTCCAATGACAAGGCAGCGCTTTGCATCACCCGAGCGGATATAATAGTTGGCTTGTATGACGCCTTCTACCCAACCCGGACACCCAAATGGAAGATCATAGGCGACACAATTCGGGTTTGAAATGTTCAACAACGCTTTAATGCGCGAGGCAAGCGTTGGAACAATGTTGACGCGATTTGAATTCTCTTTAACATCCCCGAAATTATGCGCCACAATAATGTAATCGAGTGTCTCTCTGTCGATTGACGCGTTTTGAAGCGCGTTTTCTGCAGCGATGAGGCCCAGGTCAGACGCACTCTGTTCCGATCGTGCATAACGCCTCTCTTTGATTCCTGTAATTTCCTGGAACTTGTCGATGATACTCCTGTTGCTTTTGTAAAGCTTACTGCCATCCTTTTCAAAAAAACTGATGTGCATGAAAGCATCGTTCGACACGATCACTTCCGGAATATAACTGCCACTACCGATAATTCTTGCTCTCAACATACTACTCATCCTAGGGAAAAAAAACTGGCAGGAAGTTTAAAACAATTGCTGGTTAACCGGAGAGTCTGAAACAACGTGCGTTAGGCAACTGGCGGGATAATAAATTTTCTGCAAGGACAGAAAGCTACGGCTATTATCAACGATAACCTAGTGCAAAGCCAGCGGTTGAAGATAAATGCGCTCAAACGCAAACATCCGAGGTTAATTTTTTAACTTTGAGCATTAGAACAGTCTAACTGTCTTTCGTTAGTGTGGCAAATTACTGCTTTCAGACCTTGCAACGAATAATGGACAACAGTTGGTCGTTAAGTTGCGATAAGTGAATGACGTTTCAAGGGAAATGTACGTCTCTGGTCAGACACATTTACAACGCAGAGAAAAATACATCAGCGCAAAACGTAAACACCTATGTCAACAAAGACATTTATCCCGGTCTGGAACAAATACCGGCCTGTCATTTTAAAAATGATGATTGATTCGTCCAACGAAGAGCAGACCTATCAACTATCGCAACACGAGTTCAAAGCACTCAATCCCAAACAGAAAGGCGGATTTACATTCAAGCTCCAGGTCGCTAACGGCAAAGCAAAGAATGGCCTGAAAGACTCAATCCTGGCCCAGGATCTCTGGGACATCCTTCAATATTCTCCAAAAGCCACCGAATTGATTGCTGATTCCGAATTTGAATTCGCAATGGATAAGAATTTCGTTCTGCACGTACAGAAGCTAACCCCTGTGATGTAATAAGCGCGGCCTTGAGAATCAGAAGGCCTTGCCTGCAAACTTTTCCTGAAAGATAAAACGCAGGCCCTGGCAAAGCAGTGTAAAATTTGCAGGCTTGTTAAAAAAGTGAAAGACACCATGTCTGTTGAAGACCTGCATGTCCATTGTCGTTATCGTTGTACTGTAGATGATGATCGGTATATGACGCAGCTTTTCATTCTGCTTTACAACGGTCACAAATTCCTTTCCATCCATTTTAGGCATGTTGATGTCGAGAAAAATGATATCCGGATTCTGAGGAAAATCAATAAGCTTGGCCAGTCCTTCATCACCGTCTGATGCGGTAACGCACTTGATCTCGCCTTCATGCTCCGCAACTTTGTTTATTGCTTCAATGAAAAGATCGCAGTCATCCAGATCATCTTCCACATACAATACGGTCATAAACATTTGATTATAAGTCAAGAATAGCGAAAAATCCGAATAGCTTTCGCTGGTAGAGGATTTAGTTATCCACAAATGCGCATTTACAATGAAAAGACAAGCGGGTGTGGAAAACTCGCTACGGGTTTTATCACCGGAGGCGCAGGGGCGCGAAGAAACGCAAAGAAAAACTGTTATGTGAAGTTGCTGACCACAATCTTCAGGAACAAAGGTATTTAAATATGGTTTCCAAATGGTTAAAAGTTCTTTGTAAGGGTCGCGTTGCGTGAATGACTTAACGTCCGAGGCTATACGCCAGCTTCATAAAGTGGAGCACCTCATCGTTTAGGTCGTCTTTTTCATACATCCGGAAATGATGATTGAATTGTTTCATTTCTCCCGGCACCTGCACGATCTTTTGGAAGCACAGGTTGTCTTCATATGCCCTGTCAAAAGCAAAGACCACATGGATGAAGTTCTTGCCGAGGTGCGTGACATACGCAATACGCTTTCGCGGTGTCGCTATGCCGATCATCGTTTTTGCCGGAACTACCTGTACCTCTCCCACCTTACCAAACGCAATCACGAAATGCCGGAAAAGTTCCTGCGTGTGTGATGACTTGCCACGCAAAAAATCGTCAACCGTGTGAGCAGCATGGTGCGGCATAAAGAATAATGAAGTTATGATCTACATCTTAAGTGAATACGTCTAACGTTGTGTCCACGTTGAGTCAAATTCATTAAATTCCATGTGTGCAATTTCATTGATTCAGTAAAGGGTATTCGTACCCCCGGCCTAACCGGTGATCAGGCGCGGGACCGTTCATAACAGCTACAAATCGGCTGTTGACTAATATTGATAGAAAGAAATATACTATCTTTTCTGTATGCAGGTAATCCTGGGTGTCATTTTTCATTTCATTGGGGGCTTTGCCTCGGGCAGTTTTTACCTGCCCTATAAGAGAGTTCGCGGCTGGTCGTGGGAATCTTATTGGATTATAGGTGGCCTTTTTTCATGGCTAATTGTCCCCCCGATCGCTGCATATCTGACGGTTCCGGGATTCTCAACGATCATCAGCAACGCAAGCAGCGAATTACTCCGATGGGTATACACGATGGGTGTGCTATGGGGAATCGGTGGCCTCACCTATGGGTTGGGGATTCGATACCTTGGAATGTCGTTGGGTAATTCCGTAATTCTTGGGTATTGCGCTGCCTTCGGTGCACTGATTCCTCCGCTGTACTACAACTACTTTCCTGCGGATGGTAAAGTGTCCTTCGCTGATATGCTGGCGAGTACGGGAGGTCAATTGGTGCTGGTGGGGGTAGTAGTTTGCCTTAGCGGGATTGTCGTCTGTGGTATAGCAGGCATGATGAAAGAAAAAGAACTTGGTGACGAGGCTAAGAAAAAAAGTGTTGCTGAATTCAGTCTGGGCAAGGGACTTTTTGTTGCTACCGTCTCCGGTATTCTGAGTGCCTGTTTTAATTTTGGAATAGAAGCCGGAAAACCAATGGCGAGTGAAGCGGTGGATCTGGGATACAATCCGTTGTTCCAAAACAACGTCACCTACGTGGTGCTTCTCTGGGGTGGATTAACAACGAACTTCATTTGGTGTATGATACTCAACGCCCGCAATAAAACGTTTGGCGATTACACGAATTCCGCCACTCCCCTTTCCCGGAATTACATTTTGTCTGCCATCGCAGGAACCACCTGGTTTTTACAATTCTTTTTTTACGGTATGGGGGAAAGTAAACTTGGAAATGGTGCGAGCTCTTGGATCCTGCACATGGCGTTTATTATTTTGATCTCAAACCTGTGGGGAATTTTACTAAAAGAATGGAAAGGGGTTTCACACAAGACTTCGCTCACTATCGCACTAGGGATTGCAACCATTCTCGCATCCGTTGTGCTGGTGGGTTATGGTAATTCAATTACGGATTAAAGACTTGAGTTATGTCTACTACAGCACTAAAAAAATTTCAGCACGTCAGCTACCTGTGGGATGAACAAAATGCGGCATCGTTGGGTGATGACGAAGTGGCATTATTAATTTATCGGTCCAACCTTCTGGGAGCGGATTTGCGCCTGACTAACTATGGTGGCGGCAACACATCGTGCAAAGCGATGGCAAAAGATCCGTTATCCGGAAAGATGACAGAAGTGATGTGGGTAAAAGGTTCTGGCGGAGACATCGGCACACTAAAGCGCAACGGACTTGCAGCTTTATACATGGACCGCTTGCTGAGCTTGCAAACGGTATATCGCGGTTTGCAATACGAAGATGAAATGGTGGAACTTTTCAATCATTGCATTTACGATCTAAACTCGAAAGCACCTTCGATTGACACCCCCTTACATGCATTTTTGCCATTCAAACATATTGATCATCTGCATCCGGATGCTGCCATTGCAATCGCTGCAGCGAAAGATGGTAAGCGTATAACCCAGGAGTTGTTTGACGGGCAAATCGGCTGGGTTGACTGGCAGCGACCAGGTTTCGACCTGGGTTTAAAAATTCGAAAGTGCCTTGATGACAACCCGGGCATCCGCGGAATTATGCTCGGCTCACACGGCTTGTTCACATGGGGAAATACATCGTACGAAAGCTACATCAACACCCTTGAAGTAGTCGAACGCTGTGCTGAATACCTCGAGGACAATTATGGAAAAAATGGCCCAGTGTTCGGTGGGCAAAAAATACAAAGTCTTGAGAAGAAGCATCGCCTTGAGCAAGCTGCAGCCCTGGCTCCTATTCTGCGTGGGTTTTGCTCCGGCAGTGTGCGCATGATCGGACATTTTTCAGACGATGACAAAGTTCTTGAGTTCATCAACAGTAAACACCTCGATAAGCTTGCTCCGATGGGCACCAGCTGCCCTGACCATTTTCTTCGGACGAAGATCAGCCCACATATTCTGGCGTTGTCTCCCCAGGAAAATCTCAATGATGCACACGCCATAAAGACGAAGCTCAAGCCGGGATTCGAAGCGTATCGACAAATGTATCGTGAATACTATGAAGCTTGCAGGCATCCGAACAGCCCACCCATGCGTGATGCAAACCCTGTTGTGATTCTTTATCCCGGAGTTGGAATGTTCACCTTCGCAAAGGACAAGCAGACGGCTCGCGTGGCCGCGGAATTCTATATCAACGCCATCAACGTTATGAAAGGTGCGGAAGCAATCTCGGAATATACGTCCCTTCCGCGACAGGAAGCCTTCAACATCGAATACTGGTTGCTCGAAGAAGCCAAGCTGCAACGAATGCCAAAACCGAAACCATTGACAGGTAAGATTGCGATGATCACTGGTAGTGCAGGAGGAATTGGCAAGGCTATCGCAAAGAAATTTGCCGATGAAGGGTGCTGTGTTATGCTGTGTGACAATGATGCGGAGCGCCTCAACGGTGCTGAAGCGGACTTTCAAAGGCTATACGGAGCAGACACGTATACTTCTGCAGTTTGTGATGTTACGAACAAAGGACAGATCAGTGAGGCGTTTCAAAAAGCAATACTCAAATTTGGTGGAGTTGACATTGTCGTAAACAACGCGGGTATATCCATTTCCAAGCCGCTCCTCGACCATACGGAGAAAGATTGGGATCTTCTGTACGACATTCTGGTCAAGGGTCAGATGATGATGACACAATCCGCAGTAGAAGTTATGCGCAAGCAGAATTTGGGTGGTGACGTACTGAACATCGCGAGCAAAAATGCGTTGGCTGCAGGGCCGAACAACGCTGGCTATGGTTCCGCGAAGGCGGCACAACTTCATCTAAGCCGACTCAATGCAGCAGAGCTCGGCATTGACAAGATTCGCGTCAATGTTATCAATCCGGATGCCGTAATTGCCGACAGTAAGATATGGGCAGGTGCCTGGGCCGAAGGCCGTGCAAAAGCGTATGGCGTGTCCGTTGAAGAGCTTCCCGCTTTCTACGCGAAACGCACACTATTGAACGAGATCATTCTGCCGGAAGATATCGCTAACGCATGCTTTGCCTTTGTCGGAGGACTTCTCAACAAATCTACAGGCAACGCTCTCAACGTAGATGGAGGTATTGCTATGTCCTTTTTACGATAGGTCACTATGCTAATTGACAAAAAACAAATTGACGCTGCGAACGAGTCAGGACTTAAAAAGCATCAGCACAGACTTGAGTTTTTGAAAAGCGAAATGGGAAACGCTGACTTCGTGATCGACAAATTGTCAAGGTTTCAGATCGCTATTCCCAGTTGGGCACTCGGCACTGGCGGCACACGATTCGGAAGGTTTCCGGGCGGAGGCGAACCGCGCAGCCTTGAGGAGAAAATAGAAGATGTCGGGTTGTTGCATCAATTGAACCGAAGTAGTGGCGCTATATCGCTTCATATCCCGTGGGATATCCCGAAGGATGGAAAAGCAATCCAACGGCTTGCCGCCCAGCACGGGCTCAGGTTCGATGCGATGAACTCGAATACGTTCCAGGATCAGCCTGGCCAAAAGCTAAGTTACAAATTCGGGTCCATGCAACATGTAGACCGTGCGGTACGCAAGCAAGCCATTGATCACAATATTGACGTGATCAATCACGGAATTGCCCTTGGCTCCAAGTCACTAACGGTATGGCTATCGGATGGGTCCAGCTTTCCCGGTCAGCTAAATTTTCGCAAGGCATTTCAAAACACGTTCGATAGTTTGCGCGAAGTTTACAAAGCGCTTCCTCCCGACTGGAAAATGTTTGTGGAGTATAAAGCGTTCGAACCGAATTTCTACTCCACCACCGTGGGAGACTGGGGCCAATCCCTTCTCTATACCAGCAAACTCGGCCCGCAAGCCTATACGTTGGTTGATCTCGGGCACCACCTGCCAAATGCAAACATCGAACAGATAGTCGCACTGCTTCTGATGGAGAATAAGTTAGGCGGTTTCCACTTCAATGATTCAAAATACGGAGATGATGACCTGACCGTTGGTAGTATCCGTCCGTATCAGTTGTTCCTGATCTTCAATGAACTTATTGAAGGGATGGACGCCCGTGGCATCGATCATGCGTCTGGTCTTGCGTGGATGATCGATGCTTCTCACAACGTCAAAGATCCCCTGGAAGACTTGCTGCAGTCGGTCGAGGCTATTAAGATCGCCTACGCTCAGGCGCTTTTAGTCGATCGCAAAAAACTCGGTGACGCGCAAGCACACAATGATACGGCACAATGCCAGGAAATTCTTCAGCTCGCGTATCGCACGGATGTGAGACCGCTGGTGGCAGAAGCGCGATTACGGGCGGGCGGTGCGCTTCAACCGATGGATGTTTTTCGCAGCTTGCAGGTTCGCGAGCAGCTTGTGAAACAACGCGGCAGTAAAACCATCAGCACAGGATTATAACAATGAGAACGCCTGTAATTCTCATTTTCGATGTTGGTAAAACAAACAAAAAGGTACTGGTCTTTGACCAAGGCTACCGTTTGCTAACGGAGGAAAGCGTTCAACTCCCTGAAACCCGCGATGAAGATGGGTTTCCATGCGAAGATGTCGCGCTGCTAACGGACTGGGTTAAGTCATCGCTGGAGAAAACCATTTCACGAACTGACATACAAGTCCAGGGAATTAATTTCAGCGGTTATGGCGCTAGTTTCGTTTGCGTAGATCAGACGATAAATCCGGTCATGCATCTTTGCAATTACCTGAAACCGTATCCTTCAGAAATTCTGGCTGAATTTTACAAACTTAACGGAGGAATTGATGCATTTTCCCGTGCCACCGCTTCACCAAGCCTAGGGAATCTGAACTCCGGCCTGCAACTTTTCAGCTTGCAAAAGCAGAAGCCAGACATCTTTAAGAAAATCAGGTGGGCCCTACACCTTCCACAGTACCTTAGCTCGATTGTTACGAACCAAGCCGTCTCCGACATGACCAGCATCGGATGTCACACCGGGTTGTGGGACTTTACGACCAACCAATACCATCAATGGGTCAAAGACTATGAGATCGATACGATCCTACCGCGAATTCATCGCTGTAATGAAACGATTCCCGTATCGCTAAAAGGGCAACAAGTTCCTGTGGGCATCGGGCTGCACGATAGCTCTGCGGCCCTGATTCCGTATCTCGCAACGTTCCACGAGCCATTTGTTTTGCTCTCGACCGGGACCTGGAACATCTGCCTTAATCCGTTTAATCATTCTCCGCTGACCATTGACGAACTTCAACAGGACTGCCTTTCCTATTTGACGTTTAGTGGTAAGCCTGTCAAGGCCTCACGTTTGTTTGCCGGACATGAGCACGAGGAGCAGGTGCTGGCGCTTGCGGAGAAGTACAGTGTTCGTTCAGAATATTTCCTGCATTTAACAACGGAAGGAACCGAAGAATTCCATTTCCAGGAATTGCCTGCAATTGCCTATCTTGACTTTATGAAAGTTTTGGTGGAAAAACAGGAGAAGGCAATACGGCTTGCTCTTGGCGATGGCAAGGCAACCCGCATTTTTGTCGATGGAGGATTTAGCAAGAACGAGATCTTTATGAAACTGCTTTCACAGCGCTTTGCCGGCTGTGATGTCTTTGCTGCGCACGTTGCGCAAGCCTCTGCCTTAGGAACGGCCCTGGTTATACATTCTTCATGGAATCCTAATCCAGTACCTAAAGATCTGATCGATCTTAAACGTGTTAGCGTCAACGTGAAAACAACATGAAGGTAGGTTTGTTTATCCCATGTTATGTTGATCAGTTTTACCCACAGGTGGGAATTGCAACGCTGTCGCTACTGGAAAAGCTAGGGCTTGAAGTATCATATCCACTTGGCCAGACCTGTTGCGGCCAGCCCATGGCAAACTCGGGATATGAAAAACTCTCCCGCGGATGTGAGGATCTTTTTGTCAAGAATTTCAGCGGCTTCGACTATATCGTATCACCTTCGGGAAGTTGTGTTCTTCATGTTAAGGAACATATGCATTCACAAAATGAAAATGTATCTCGTATTCACAACAGCATTTTTGAGCTTACCGAATTCCTGACTGACATTATAAAGATTGAAAAACTTAATGTAAGCTTTCCATACAAAGTTGGTCTTCACCAAAGTTGCCACGGCCAGCGAGGCCTGAGACTGTCGCAGATGTCGGAACTGGTAGCAAATGACTTTTCGAAGCCCGAAAAGCTACTTTCGATGGTGAATGGATTGCAATTGATTTCTCTCGATCGGGCGGATGAATGCTGCGGATTTGGTGGCAGCTTCTGTGTGGCCGAAGAAGCAGTGTCAGTGAAAATGGGTAAAGACCGGATCACTGACCATCTGCAGCACGAAGCGGATTTTATTACAGGTGCCGATATGTCGTGCCTGATGCACCTTGAAGGAATACTGCGCAGACAGAAAAACAAGGCCCGCGTAATTCATATCGCAGAAATTCTTAATGGCCGGAAATGAAGAATATGTCACGAAACGATCATGCAACGCTCGCGAACAAATTTAACCACGATGAAGCGCGCGTCAACTGGCACGATAAAACGCTTTGGTTTGTACGGCAAAAACGTGATAAGGCCGCAAAACAATTACCCGAGTGGGAACAACTTCGCGCACGCGCATCGCAGATCAAGGCGAAGGTTCTCTCCCACCTGCACGAATACCTCCTCGAATTCGAAAAGAATGCAGTCGACAACGGTGTAAACGTTCATTGGGCGGAAACACCTGAAGAACACAATGCAATTGTCCATAAAATAATCTGCGATCATGGCGTTGACAAAATCGTGAAGAGCAAATCGATGCTGACGGAAGAATGTCATCTCAACGAATACCTTGAACGTCATGGCATCACCGTTATCGATACAGACCTTGGGGAGCGGATTGTTCAGCTTGCCGGGGAGCCGCCCAGCCATATTGTGTTGCCCTGTATTCACTGGAAGAAAGAAGAGATTGGAGCGCTTTTTCATCAGCACCTGGGAACACCCGAAGGCAATGCTGATCCTGTGTTGCTGACCGAAGCTGCACGTCAGCACTTGCGCGAGAAATTTTTAACGAGTAAGGTAGCTATTACCGGAGTCAACTTTGCGGTAGCGGAGACGGGCGAGATTGTTGTGTGCACCAACGAAGGCAACGCAGATCTTGGCGTGCAACTCGCGGACGTGCACATCGCCTGTATGGGCATTGAGAAAATCGTTCCCTCGCGAAAGGACTTGGGTACGTTTTTACGACTTCTTGCCCGCAGCGCAACAGGTCAGCCAATCACCACCTACTCGAGCCATTTCCGGAAACCGCGCGCTGGTCAGCAGATGCACATTGTACTTGTCGATAATGGGAGAAGCGAACGTCTTGCGAGTGACGATTTCAGAAATGCGTTGAAGTGCATTCGGTGCGGAGCATGCTTCAATACCTGCCCGGTGTATCGGAGAAGCGGTGGTCATAGCTATCACACTGCTATTGCCGGACCGATCGGATCGATCCTGGCACCGGCACTCGACATGAAGCAATACGGTGATCTGCCCTTTGCTTCGACATTGTGCGGCTCGTGTTCCAATGTATGTCCGGTGAAGATCGATATTCATGATCAGCTTTATAAATGGAGGCAGCTCATTGTCGAACAGGGTTATTCCTCGTGGCAGAAAACGAAGGGCATGCAAGTGCTGAGCAATGCTTTAACCTCTCCTGAGCGCTATGAGCGACAGGGAAAATTCTTACGCTGGCTTTTACGTAAACTGCCCTTCCTGGTTAAAAATAAGTTTAATCCCTGGTACAAGCAGCGTGAGTTACCACAAGTACCAGATGAAAGTTTTAAAGAATGGTATCGCAAGAACAGAAAGGGATGAGCGCGCGCGAAAAAATATTAGCAAGAATCAAATCGAATCAACCGAACGTTGCTGCCGGTGAGGAGCTAGCGTTAACCCCGATTTCCTTTAGCGATCCAATCGAAAAATTCAAAGAAACGCTGGCATCTATCGGGGGTGCTTCACTTGAGATTGAACACGAGAACCAGATCCCTGACAAACTTCTCTCAATTCTGCCAGGCAAAAAAATATCACGACATGTTGGTCCTGATGATCATGCCAAAGCTGACCCCCATGCTTACAGCGACACGGATGTTGCTATCCTGCGGGGCGAATTTGGTGTGGCAGAGAGCGGAGCGATATGGATAACTGACAAGCAAATGGTAGACCGCGCTCTTCCCTTCATCTGCTCGCACCTTGTGCTGGTCATTCGCAAGTCTCAAATCATCGGAACGTTGCATGATGCTTACGAAAAAATTGGGCACGCAGGTTATGAACTCGGAACTTTTATTGCGGGGCCATCCAAAACGGCCGACATTGAGCAAAGTCTCGTATTGGGTGCACACGGTGCGAAGACAATGACTTGCTTCATCATCCGCTAGGATATCTACTCGTGTTCAACCCAGTAAAGACTACGTCCTACGCTTCGTGTTGTAGCGCTTGCTTTTCTTGACGTTTGTTTTCTCCAGCGTTCCGTAATGGTAGTAAGTGGGACATGGAATGCTCTTATGGCCCTTGCCTACCTTAGCGCGGTAGTTTAGCATAAACTCATGCGACCCGTTGGAAAACGTGTTGAGTCCGGAAGTCGTCCAGTCATAGGAGTATGCGAAGTGAAATTTCTCACTCAGCTTGAAGTCAACGAATGTTATCAACGCATCACCGCTACGCCAGGAGGCGCCCACACTCATCGCATCGTAAAAAATAAAGCCTGCATTCAGATCCATACTCAGTGGCTGACCTTCCTGTGAACGCACTAACACCGAGGGATTGAACTTAACGCTTTCCTGCGCATTAATGGGAAAGACTGCGCCTCCACGTAGGAAATAGTATCGTGCTTCTTTGATTCCATCAACAGCTGACTCAAGGCTTCGCGCCATGGCGTTGTTCATGATGAACGGAACCGAGAAACCCACAAACCAGTTTTTTTCATTGTAATACAATCCGGCACCAAAATTTGGCTTGAAGTTATTGAGCGGTGCAAAAGACGGGTCAGTAGGATCCACGAGATCGAGCTTGCTGTAATCGGCCTGCAATAGATTTCCTCCTGCCTGTAAGCCCATCGATAGTTGGCCACGAATAAAACGGATCTTGTAGGAATAATATCCGTAAATATTCTGGTTGTCATAACTTCCGATCTTATCGTTGTTTATAAGAATCCCCAGCCCCACTTTACCATGGAATACTGAGCTGTGGGCCGTGAATGAAGTTGTCTGAGGAGCACCGGGAAAATTCACCCATTGGTTTCGATACGTGGCATTCATACTAAGCTGAACGTGATTCCCTGCAAAGGCTGGATTGATCACAAGCTCGTTGAAATAATACTGTGAAAACACAGGGTACTGCTGACCCTGTGTTTTGGTAATGGCGAATAGGGTAAAAAATATAAACCCCAGGCAAAGTTTGTGTCTCATGAGATTCGTCATTGTACAATTTCGAGATATCCCGCGATTG
>DASWTM010000034.1:0-29288 GCA_036402115.1 Chryseosolibacter sp. | reverse complement strand
GGAAGAATAAATCCCTCCAACATATTTAAGGTAGTTGGTATCGAAATTTGCCGCGTGTGAATTGATTTCGGTTGCCTCCTTGATCGATGTATGATCCTTCCATAACACAAACATCGCATTTGGATTACTTTCAAATCCCGGTGTCAACGACAAAGGCGTGCCTTTTTTGTTTACAGCAATCGGTGTAGAGCCAGTCGTATCGATGCTGATTGCTTTGGTATTTTTCCGAACCGTGTCACCGGCAGCCCGCAAACATTTTTTGATTGTATATTCGAGTCCTTCTATATAATCGAGCGGATGTTGCCGAAACTGATTTTTTGCCGGGTTGCAGTATAAACCATCTCTCCATCTTGGATACGCAAAAACTTCCGATGCAACAACGTCTCCGTTCTTTGCATTGACAATGATCGACCTGACAGAATCTGTTCCATAGTCGACACCTATTACAAAAGAATCATTTCGCATATGGGAGTCGTTTGAGTTCCAGGTTTATTATAGCCATTGAACCTCTGATATTCATAGTTCAATGTTTTTAGTCTTAGCATTTGAAATTGTGGATGCCAGTATTACCATCTGTGGTGTGAGGTCGGTATAATCATCGATGAACATGATGATGTTGTCGTACGCACGAAAATCCTTCTCGGGATGCGTAGTGGTGATTACAACGGACTTCATACCCGCATTTCTTGCACACTCCACACCTTTCGGAGCGTCTTCAAAAACGATACACGATGAAGGGTCAACGTTGAGCATTGCTGCAGCCTTCAAAAACGTTTCAGGGTCGGGTTTACTTTTGCTAACATCGTCAGCACTCACTATCGCTTCGAAATAATGCCTGATCTTAAGATTATCGATCACAAAATCAATATTAAAGGGTATCGCAGCAGATCCGATTGCCATCTTAATATTTTCTTCCCACGTCATCTCAACGAAAGCAAAGAGACCTGGAATCAGGTCGAGATGTGGCCGGTAAAGCTGCTGGTATTGCCTTTCCTTATCGAATGAAATCCTGTCTAGCTCTTGATTGGTAAATCTTTCTTTTCCGAAAATTCTCAGCAACACTTCCTGACTTTTTCCATACAGGTGGTGTTTCACCTCCTCCCGCGTCATGTCAGCTCCGAGGTCTTTTACAATGACATTGTAACATACATCGAGATGGTACCTCATGTCATCGATCATGGTACCGTTTAGATCAAACAGGAAAGCAGTGCGATTACTCATTATTTTAACCCCTCTTCCATTTATGCTAGTACTGCTTCCGCTTCCTGCATCTTCTTCGAGTCTTCAATAAATTTCAAAAGGCCAGCGTCCGTGAGCGGGTGCTTCAGGAGACCAAGAATTGAATCCAGCGGACTTGTACAGACATGAGCTCCAGCCGAAGCACAGGCAATAATGTGGTTTACATGACGGATAGACGCTGCCAGTATCTTCGTATCAAAATTCTGAATTGTATAGATTTGGTGGAGTTCACGGATCAACGCCAGCCCATCCCAACCCGTATCATCGAGTCGTCCGATGAAAGGTGAAACGTAGGTCGCACCCGCTTTCGCTGCCAGGATAGCTTGCCCCGAGGAAAAAACAAGGGTGCAGTTTGTTCTAATGTTATTGTCAGAAAACCATTTGATTGCTTTTACACCGTCTTTGATCATCGGAACCTTCACAACGATATTCTTGTGGATCGCAGCAAGTTTTTTGCCTTCCGCGATCATTCCGTCAAAGTCGGTGGAGATCACCTCAGCGCTGATATCTCCATCCACGATCTCGCAGATCTTTTTATAATGGTCAACGATATTTTTCTCGCCCTTCACGCCTTCTTTCGCCATCAGCGAGGGATTAGTTGTTACACCATCGAGAATACCAAGCGAATGCGCCTCACGGATCTGCGCGAGGTTAGCCGTATCAATAAAAAATTTCATCCTTTGTTGTCTAGTACAATTCAATAATCCGCTTACGCTGGAATTCTACCGTATCCTTCATTTTCATCATGCGCGACCTTGCCTGACTGAGCTTTAGCCTCGCCCGATGCAGTTCCGAATTCTTTTTTTTCAGTTTTCCCCGAAGTTCCTCGATAAGCTGAAGAAGTGTTTCCTTGTCACTCGTCATCAGGTCTTTTGTACCGCGTGCCATGCGTAAATCTATTTAGTGTAGCCAATTTACATTATAAGTGTAACTCGTACAATTATAATTAAATGTTTTTTATACACTTATAAATGATTTGGATGGCCTCCCGAGTCTTCACCTCATCCCTAACCCTTCTCCTAAATGAGAAGGGAATTCGCTTCGAGCATAGCTTGTGCATTTAGATCAGAGCTTGCTCCCCTCTCCCTTGGGAGAGGGGCCGGGGGTGAGGTGAAGACGCAAATTGCTAGATGGCTCACCTTGGCGGACCATTGAAAGTTGTCAGCAAGGCGGAATTACCTTCACCCTTTGTCCCGATAGCTATCGGGATTGGTGCTTGGTCATTGGTTATTTCTCTCCAATCGGAGCCGTAACCACGAGATTGGAAGAATCGCTTTCTGCCGTGGGCACTACCGCTGGTACGCCCCATTCATAAGCCGCAGGATCTGATTGGGATTCGCATCCTGTAGTTCTGCCGGCAAAAGCCATTGTGGAAAACTCTGATAACAAACAGGTCGCGCAAAACGCGTGATGGCACGGGTACCGACAGACGTTGAACGACTGTCTGATGTGGCGGGAAATGGTCCGCCATGCACCATGCTATGACAAACTTCAACTCCCGTTGGATATCCATTAATAATGAGTCTTCCTGCCTTTTGTTCCAGGAGCGAAATTAGAGAAGAAAATTCCTTCAGATCGTTTTCAGTCCCGTGAACAGTGACTGTGAGATGCCCGGAAAGATTTTTGGCAACTGCGAATAGCTCGTCCCGGTTGCCACTTGTTATGATCAAAGATGAAGGACCGAAAACCTCCTCCTCAAGCGAATGCTCTTTTAAAAAGGTGGACGCTGACGTCTCAAGTATCGAAGGGACCCCCTGGTATCCATCGCCAGCCTGCTTACCTGTAGCAAGAACATTGACCCCACTTACTTTCTTAAGTTTTTCTAGTCCGCGTGAAAAATTATCAAGCATCCCACGCGTCAGCATTACTCCCGATGAAATTCCTCCCACTACTTCCTTAAGTTGTGACCTGAATTGCTTGCTTTCGTTGGAGTCCTCCATCAATACGAGTCCGGGATTGGTGCAGAATTGGCCGACACCTTGTGTGATGGATGCTGCAAGCTCTGCCGAAATCTGTTCCCCTCGTTGGCGCAATGCCCCCGGAAGAATAAAGACTGGATTTGTACTGCCCATCTCTGCGAATACAGGAATCGGTTCAGCCCTTTTGTTTGCTTCATCGAAAATCGACTTTCCTCCTATATAAGAGCCGGTGAATCCGATCGCTTTGATCAGCGGATGCCGTACAAGAAACTGTCCGACTTCCACAGACTTTCCGTGGACCATTGCAAACGTACCCTCAGGCATTCCGGTTTGCTTCACTGCTTCCAGTATTGCAGTCGCCACGAGCTCGCACGTGCCGGGATGGGCTGGGTGTGCTTTGAATATAACAGGACATCCGGCAGCCAGCGCAGAGACTGTATCACCGCCAGCCACAGAAAAAGCCAATGGAAAATTACTTGCACCGAAAACTCCAACGGGACCAAGTGGCCTGAGCATGCTTCGTACATCGGGTTTTGGAAGTGGTGTGCGTGACGGATCCGCGGTATCGATGCGTGCATCAACCCAAGAGCCTTCGCGTAAAAGCTGGGCGAATAGTTTTAACTGACCTGCCGTGCGACCGCGTTCTCCAACAAGCCTGGCTTCCGGCAAACCTGTTTCTTCCATACATCGCTTAATCAATGCAGGTCCAAGGGCAAGAATCTGCTCTGCGATTGACTCAAGAAAAAGTGCCTTTTGACTTCCGGTCTTCTCGCGATACTGCTGAAACGCTTTGTCAGCTTTCTCCACCGCAGCGTGAATCTCATTCGTTGTTGCTTCGAAAAACTCCGTAGGTAAACTTTCACGTGTCGAAGGATTCTCCGCTCGAAATGCCTTACCATTGCCAATCCGCTCACTCCCGATAAAATTCTTTCCTGTCAGGTTCATATTCTTTTTCAGGCTACTGTGTTGATCAAGGTACCCATCGGCTCGATTGTAATTCGTATCTCATCGTTTTTCTGTAGCGTAAAATCGCTGGATGGCACAATACCGGTGCCGGTCATCACGAATGCGCCTGCCGGAAAGGTACACTCACGATAAAGAAACGACACCAGGTCTTCAAACTTCCGCACGATCTGATCGATCGTGACATCCCCTACGAAAACAACTTTTCCACTGCGGTGAATTTCGAGATGAATACCAGTACTCTTGTCCAATGGTTTGTCTGTGACATAGATGCACGGCCCGATCGCGGCAGCGCCATCGTAGGTTTTTGCCTGCGGAAGATAAAGTGGATTTTCCCCTTCGATGCTTCGAGAACTCATATCGTTACCGATCGTATACCCCACGATTTTACCAGACGTTGTCACGACAAGCGTAAGCTCCGGTTCGGGAACATCCCAGGCAGAGTCTTTGCGAATGCGTACTTTACCCAAATGACCAACAACGCGATGCGGTGTTGCTTTGAAAAATATTTCAGGACGTTCCGCTTCGTACACACGAGCATAAAAATCGGCTCCTCCGGATGACTTGGATTCTTCCTGCCGGCCAACCTTACTTCGGTAGTAGGTAACACCACAAGCCCAAACCTCTTGTTGTCCAATCGGAGCTAAAATTTCAGAATCGATGAGCGCATCTGATTTATTCAGAGGTTTCAGACCCGAGACTAATGACCGCAGCTTACTATAAAGCTGATCATCATTAATCAACGAATCCCAATTTCCATTTTCATCTGGATAAAATTTACCGTCCTCCGCGATGACAATTCCGTTTCTTGTTTTATATAACAGCATCAATCTTTTTCGTTGGATTTAAGTTAACACTATTTGAAGAACGGATAACCCTCGGTTGCATATTTTCTCATACCTTCTTCATTGATGTCGACACCAATGCCAGGTTTTTCGGAAAGCGGAATAAAACCTTTATCGACCATGACGCCATCGTATGTCACGATCTCTTTAAACATCGGATCAGTATGGAAATAGATCTGCCATTCGAGGATCATAAAATTCGGGACGGAAGCACATACGTGAGCCGAAGCCATCGCTCCAAGGAAGGATGCCACCATGTGCGGAGCAAACGGAACATAATACAGGTTGGCAAGGTTCGCAATGCGCTGTCCTTCTCCCAGACCACCAGCTTTCTGAAGATCAGGCATGATGATGTCTACTGCGCCCATCTCAAGTAACCGTCTGAATCCGTATGCTAAATATATATTTTCACCAGCGCAAATTGGTGTTGATGTCGAGTCCGCAATTACTTTATACGCCTCAACATTTTCTGCCGGAATCGGTTCCTCAAGCCACATCAGGTTGAGGTGTTCCAACCGTTTGGCTACCTGCTGACCAGTGACTGCATCGTATCGGCCGTGCATATCGCAACAGATGTCTACATCCGGGCCTACAGCTTCACGTGCGGCAGTGACCTGATCGACCATGCGCTTCAGTTCACCGGGACTTGCTGTCCAATTGTATAAATCGTATTTCGCTGGGTCGTTGCGTTGATCAAGGTCAAACTTGATTGCGTTGAAGCCCATCTTCTTCGCTTCACTGGCAGCTTTAGCAAAATCCTCAGGCTTTGGAAGATTGTTTTGGTAGAGAGCGGTATCGCAGTACACGCGGATCTTGTCACGGAACTTTCCACCCAGCAACTGATAGACCGGAACACCAAGCGCTTTACCTGCAATGTCCCAAAGTGCTGTTTCAATAGCAGACAGGACTGCGATATACATTCCCGACTGTGCGCCCTCAAAAATTCCAGACTTGCGAAGGTCTTCGAAGAGTCTATGCACGTTGAGTGGGTTCTTTCCTTTAAGACGCTGCTCCATCATCTTTACAAAATGATACGTACCTGGTACGGCATCAACTCCTTCACCGCAGCCATAGATGTCCTGGTTCGTTCTGATCCGCACAAACAGTCCATGACCGTTGCGAATAAATGCACTCTGTATTTCAGTGATCTTTAAATCGGCCGGTTTCGAGTGCATCGGTCTTCGGTCGATCGCATTTTCTATTCCTTGGCCGAATGTTGTTGAAAGCGGAGCGATGGCGGCAGCTGCCAATGCGTTTCCAAAAAATTTACGTCTTGATTGATTCTGTGTCATGTCTTGGTATTTTAAGGGGTGATGATTCATTCTACCAGGTCCGTTGTTTGAGCAATTCCTGGATCTGCTCTTTGGGCACCGGCAGCTTATCAATGTTAGCATTAAGCCATTGCGAAAAATCTTTTTCAATCTCCTCGGACCATCGGGTGTCGATCTGACCCGGAGTGTATTTCTGTTCGCGTAGTCGTTGATGTCCGAACATGTCGCGGAGACGAACTATTTCAGAAGTCTTCACAACCTTCTCCGCAAGGTGTGGTGGAATGAAGATCACCGCTCCATTGCGGCCCAGCACGACATCGCCCGGCATCACAGTTGCCTTGCCGATCCGCGTTGGTGTGTTGATACCTACGAGTGTTGTGTTAAGCTGTCCATTAGGATCATTGAGGTGATGCGATGGATGATAGCTTCTGAAGAAAGAAGTAAACGATCCAATCTCTTTTAATCCTTTGATATCGCGGATGGCCCCGTTGTATACGATTCCGTTTCCGGTCTTTGCAAAAATTGAATTGCCGAGGTTGTCACCGATGGTCGGGCCATCCACATGTGCTTCAAACTGATCGACAACGTAGACATCGCGTTTCACCAGCATGTCGATCGGCCATGAATTTTGAGATTTCACGCGCTTGTCGCGATTGTGTCCGCGGTCATCGATCACGCGATGGATATCAGGACGACCGGGAACAAAGGTGGCTGTCACCGCTCTTCCAACAAGAACGCTGTCGGGGTTGATCGTCTGCCATCCGTCTTCAAATTGAAATTTATAATTCTCATTTCGCAGCACCGCCCACGCTTCCTCCAGCGTGACAAGTTTCATGCGATCAAGAAGGGCATCAGAAACTTTTGGCCGTCCATCCGGGAACCGCTCACCTTTCCATTCGGGGGTGAGAAAAATCAATTCCTCTTTAGACAGCTGCTGGGCTATTGCCGCGAAAGAGAAACAAATGCTGATCAACGTCAGCCAGATAAATCGTCTGCTATACATAAGGCTTCGTATTGTTTTAAAATGTAATCATGCGTGTTTCACGACCTCTTCTGTGTCGTAGGAATTTTCTTCCGGCAGCGGCTTGTTTCTCCACCAGAGTGCGAGTGAAGAACCGGTGATGTTCATGACCGGTGCGAAAATCGCGGCAGCTAGGCCAACCGTTGCCAGTTTTCCGAGGGCCAGTGCCAGGCTTGAGCCCAGTCCTGCATTCTGAAGACCGACTTCGATGGCAATTGTTCGGCAATCTTTCTCGTTCATGCGAAGGGCTCGTGCAGACCAGTATCCTAAAAAGTATCCGCTCATATTGTGCATCAGGACAGCCAGTATCAGCGTTGGCCCTACCACGAGTAAGGAGTCACGACCCGCTGAAGTGATGACAACAATAATGAGCGCGATGCCCGCCATGGAGAGGATTGGCATTACCTCATCAAGCCATTTGAACTTTCCATGCAAAAAGAAATTGAATACTAATCCTGCTGTAACGGGAATAATCACAATCTTGGTGATGTCCCAAACCATTGCCCAGAAATCGATCTCGACATATTGACCTGCGAGCAAGCTCATGAAGAAAGGAGTCACGAACGGAGCAATAAAGGTTGAGATTGCCGTGAGCGTTACCGACAACGCGAGATTAGCACGTGCGAGATATGTCATCACGTTTGATGCCAATCCATTGGGACAACTTCCGATCAGAATAATTCCCGCTGCAATCTCATCGGGAAACCGGAAGATTTTTGTAATCATGAACGCTACCATCGGCATGATCAGGTAATGACACATCACCCCCGCGATCACACCTTTCGGCATTCTCACCACCCGGGCAAAATCTTTCAGGCTCAATCCTGTTCCCATCCCGAACATGATGATCTGCATTAACGGAACGATGAGCTTCGACAACTTGAAGTCACCAACCTGTGTAAAGTAGTGTGGAAAATACATAGCTGCACTCACCGCAGCGAAAATCATCACCGTGAAAGAATAGCCTTTCAAGATCTCGTGCTCACGAAACCGAAGGGCAATCGTTAAAAAGAAAAGTATCAACCACCATCCGGCCACAGTGTGTTGGCCGAGATAAGTACTAACACCAAAGAGAATCGCTAAAACAAGGGATATGAGAAGAAGGATTTTCGAACGCACAGAAGCTATTGCCATAAGAAATATGTAGAGAACGGTGTTGGTAGCGAAGCAAAGGGAAGCAACTCTTCGTTGCTCCCTTTTTGCTACTTAACCAATCAAACCTTGTTATAATTTATCCCACCACACTCTGGTGTTGAGTGCATCCGGCCCCATACGTCCAATGGCAGCTGCCACATTCGCAGAATTCACGGAACCTTCGGATACCGGATAAGTTAGTCTTCTGATGAAGTCAACTTCTCTTCCCGGATATGGATTTGGTGCCAGCACCGGAAAGCCTGTGCGCCTGTAATTGGCAAATACTTCCGGTCCGCTTGGAAAGGATGCCACCCAGTATTGCGTGTTGATCTGCTCCAACGCATTGGCTGGATCGAATGGATGGCTCGATATGTAGTTTTCGATATCAGCAGCAGGCACAGCGGATGCTGCATCGAACAATGCCATCTGAGCCATGCTCTGTCTGACCCCTGTTTCAAAGTAAGTGGCAGCGGAGCCCGCTGTAATCCATCCTCTGGTCCGCGCTTCTGCAAGTAACAAGTTTGTCTGTGCCGCAGTCACGATGAAGTAAGGCGCAGTCAGTTTCATTACTCTTCTTCTGTCTACCTGGCTGAAATCGTAGAAGCTTGCCAGGCCTAACCCGGTAGCAACCGCACCGATCGTGCTGTTGTCGTGACCCATCGGCATACCAACCTGATCCGCCACGCTTGTCGTTGCTTTATCTACTGTTTGAGAGGCACCTGATGTCGCGCCCTTATATCTAACAGCAATTGAAACAAGACGTGGGTCATTTGTATTTTTGAGATAATTAACAAATGGTGCGGTGAGGTAGAAGTTAGCGGCCTCCGTTCCATTCAATGTCACTGACATTCCATTCGTATAATTTCCATCGTGACGAACAACCGCATTGTCTGCATTAGTAAGGATCAGGGTATTCAAGGGAATCGCTGCGACAATCTGCTGCGCTCTGGCGGGATCAACTTTACTCAGTCTCATGCCTGCGCGCAGTAAGAGCGAATATCCGAACCTTTTCCATTTATCAATGTTGCCACCATATAGCACGTCTGCACTTTCAATTCTTCCGGCCGGATCAAGAGCCGCTGACGCAGCTGTTAATTCTGCAATGATGTCCGTGTAAATGGCTTCCTGAGAATCATACTCTGGAAACAAATTCTGGTCGGTATAGCCTTTGCCGGCAGCGGCATATGGAATATCGCCATATTCGTCTGTAAGCACCATAAACACATACGCCTGAAGGATTCGCGTCATGTTATACAAGTTGGCGCGAGCCGGATCGTCTTTTGTTTTGCGAATAATGTCCACCGTGTTCCGTACGCAATTTCGATAGTAGCCTTGCCAGACAGATTGGGTGGCATTACGATTATCCTGGTTGTAATTCGCACCGGTAAGCACCCCTGAGTTCGGTGAAACGATCTGCTGCACAACTCCTAAATCATAAATCAGAAATCCGCCTCCGGCAAAACCGGTTGCATTCAGGTTTAACACCACGTTATTGAGCTGATAAGCAGGATCAATTGAAAGGGCGCCCGTTTTGCTGGTGTTCAGTTCATCAAAGCCGTTATCACAGGCATTGAGCACCGCGATGGCGACAAGAACAACAATATATCTTTTAAACTTTTTCATGGTTCCGCTGATTAGAGTTTTACATTCAGGTTGAAGCCTATGTTTCGTGTTGTTGGAAGTCCGGTGGACTCGAGGCCAACCAGGTTGTCTGAGGAATACCCAAACGATTCCGGATCGATGTTAGGCACCCACTTCTTGAGCATCAGTACATTGTTTGCCACGAAGTCCAGACGAACAGCCCGGAACGGCAACGACTTCGGAAGAAACTTAGTAAAGTCATAACCGATCGCGATCTGGCGCAGTTTCCAGTAGCCAGCGTTGTAAACGATTGGTTCAACCAGGCCCTTGGAACGAACCACCTCATAGAACGGTTGAACCGGGAATACATTCACCTGATTCACTTCACCCGTTTGTGTCACTCCATCTCCGATTATTCCTGTTTCGCGACCTGGCAGTGTTTCTTTGTGAAGTCCGTGACGATAAGCATTGAAGTTCGTACCGGAGATCATCTTACCACCCAGTTTGAAATCGATCAGAAATGAGGCGGTGATACCTTTGAACTTAAATGCGTTGGTAAAGCCACCAACCCATTTCGGCAAAGCACTTCCATAGTAGATCATGGCTGGCGTTGCCAATGCAATTCCGTTTGTACCGTAAATGATTTGTCCTGCATCATTTCGCAGATAACCAAAGCCAGCAAGCTGACCAAGTTCTTCTCCCACAACATGCCGAAGCTCACCATTGAAAATGTGGGTACCTACCGTGATGCGCTCACCGGGTGTGTCCGTGAGCAAACTTTCAACTTTTGTAATGTTATACGCTCCATTGAAAGTAAAGTCCCATGAAAAGTTTGTTGACTGAACGGGAACCAGGTTCAGCATCATTTCAAGTCCGCGGTTTGTGCTTTCCCCGCTGTTGATAAAGATATTTACGTATCCGGAAGCATCAGACACCTGGGCCTGCACAATCTGATCCGAAGTAACTTTGTTATACGCTGCAAGATCAAGGCCTACACGTTCATCGAAGAACTTCAACTCAAGTCCAAGCTCAGTTTCAGCCACCCTCATCGGTACGAGATTTCCATTTGGAATCAGATTGCCGGAAGGCCCTCCGACTGGCTGTAGTGCACCCGAAGGATTGGCGAAGAGGTTATTGTTCGGTGCGTAAAACAATAGGTTTGAGTATGGCGCAACATCTCCGTCACTACCCACTTCCGCATAGGCAGCACGAATTTTTCCAAACGAGAACCACGAAGGTTGTTCAAACGACTCTGTGAACACATAACCAATCGACACCGATGGATAAATGATACTTCGGTTCTCCGGAGACAATGTTGAGAACCAGTCGTTCCGCAGTGTTCCGTTGACAAACAATGCATCGTTGTATGAAACCTCAGCGGATCCGTAAAGCGAGTTGACGGATCGTTCGGATAATGTATAGAGCGGATCTTTCACGCGACCGTTCATCACCGTGTACAAATCACGGATGACAAATTCAGAAACCTGAACGTTATTAACATCCGAGCGTCTGTACATGTGGTTACCACCAAAGTTCAGGTTCAACCCTACTTTACCAAATTCATGGTTCGCTCCAACCAGGAAGTCAGCATTGATCTCCCGGAAACGACTTGCATCTTGTGTGAATAGTCCGTTGACGAAACCGGGTTGCGCTGCGGCAAGCGAGGCCTGACCTGTCGGGAAATTGTTATAACTCTGGTCGCGCGACCAGAAATCCTGACCAATGCGTCCCTGAACGAAAAGCCATTTCAATATTTCGTAACGGGCGGACACATTCCCAAAAATGCGATCACGTCTTATATTATTGAACTGCTTGGCAAGGGTGAAATACGGATTGGTTCGATTCATGAATCGTGAATACACAAACTCGTTTCCGAGGGCGTTGTATTTCTTCTCATCCAGGAGATCCAATGGCATCGAATTAGACAAATTATAAAGCGCCACCGGTATGGTGTTGTCCTGGTTTCCAACGTTCGGAGGATTACGGTTGTATTCATTCGAGTAATTGATGTTGCCGCGGAACGACAACTTTTCACTCAAGGAATAGTCAAATCCGAAGTTTGCAGTTTTGCGATTATACGAGTTATTCGGTGTGATACCCTTGCTGTTCAAATCAGCAATCGAAAAATTGAATCCACCTTTATCTCCTGATGATGCCAATGAGATGGTGTGTGTAGTAGACTGGCCGTTGCGATAAAACTTCTTGATGCGATCGCGCACCGGCTCATAAGGAACTTCAACACCATCAAACAAAATCTGGGTCATGCCGGGTTGGAAGCGCTCGCCAAATGACCACTGGCCTGATGTCGGATTAGCGGTTGTTGGACGAACACCGTTCTCACCCTGACCATACTCATACTGATAGTCGGTAAAGTCAAGCGGGGTATCATTGGTATAGTTGACGTTATACGTTACACCAATCCCTTGCCTTTCTCCCTTTGATTTTGTTGTGATCATGATCACGCCATCTTTTGCACGAGATCCGTAGAGTGCAGATGCTGCTCCACCTTTAAGGACTGTCATGCTCTCGATGTCATCCGGGTTGATACTTAACAGTCCGTCACCACCATCGGAAGTAACACCACCACCGCGCGTTCCAATCGATCCGTCAGAGCCCGCGTTGTTTGGATTCGTTCCGAAATTTGTGTTGTCGATTGGAACACCATTAATAACAATGAGTGGATTGTTCTGCCCGGAGATGGAAGATTGACCACGAATACGGATTTTTGATGTACCGCCTGGTCCGGTACCCAGTGATGAAATGTTGACACCTGCAATTTTTCCCTGCAGGGCATTCATCGGGTTGGTGGTGCGGTTTACTGCAAGTTCACTGGCATTGACTTTTGACGTTGCGTAACCGAGACTCTTTGTGGATTTCTCGATACCCAGCGCAGTCACAACAATTTCATCAAGAGAAGCCACATCCGGAGCCATCGTCACATCGATAACCGTTCGGCCCGAGACAGCTACTTCCTGCGTTGCGTAGCCGACAAAGGAGAAAACAAGAACGTCATTTTCTCCGGGTACTTCGATGGAATACTTTCCATCAGAGTCAGAGCTGGTACCGTTGCTGGTACCTTTCACGATCACGTTCACACCGGGAAAGGCCACACCGTTCTCATCCGTGACACGACCACTAATACTGACCAACGGAATTTCGTCAGTGCCACCATGCATAGAAGATTTATCCAGGTTGGCTGGACGATCTTTTCCCACTAGCGTTCCGGTCTGCACCACCAGAACGACACAAAAGAATAGATAGAGATGCTTCATACATCAAGGGTTAGGTTTGATTGGATTGAAACTAACTGGATGGAAGACCTCACCCTTTCTTTCTATCTCACCGAAAACATCACGGAGGCTAGAAAATCATGGATGGGCTTTTCCATTATGTTAAAGATTCAAAATGATCAGGAAGGAATCTTCCAATAAAGGCCAGTGGTGAATTTTATACAAACGTTTGCGCAATCGGAATTTGAAAACCGGGGATACGTGTCATTTTTACACGTTTTCAGCTGAAAAGAAAAAAAGCTATGAACCGATGTTCAGGTATTGTTCGTGTTGGAGATTCGCAATCGCCTCAAATTCATCGTAGAGTTTTGAGCTTAGTCTGTCAAAAATCGGGAAGTACTTTTGATAGGCAACATGGTTGTGCAATTGCGGTTTAAATGAGACTGGCAAATCGATAGAACGAGCCGCGTCATCTATATTTTTATAGATACCCAGATCAATTGCGCTCAACAAATACGCACCTCGTGCAATGCTGTCAGGGTTCGTTCCAGTATTTACGGGTTTATTAAAAATGTCCGCTATCATCTGGGCAAATAAAGGAAGAGACGCAAAACTTCCGTTGACTGTAAGCGCGTCAATTTTTCGATGCTCTCCCAGAGTTCTTCCAATGCTGTAAACTTCATAGAGAATGCCCTCGATGGTGGCGCGCACGAAATGTTGCTTCTCATGTTTTATATTGATTCCGAAATAACTTCCTCTTGCATTGGCGTTCCAAATAGGCGCCCGCTCGCCAAGCAGGTAAGGCAGAAAAATAAGACCCTCGGACCCGGCTGACACGCTTGCGGCTTCACGCATGAAATTCTCCATCGCATGATCCATATCAAAGGGTCCCTTGAAATCACCAAACTGTTTTGTAAACCATTCGAACACAACGCCACCGTTATTGGTCGGACCTCCGGAGATGTAGTAGTTCTTGGTCAGAAGATAATTAAAGAAGCGTTGCTTTTCATCACGGATCACAACCTTCCCTACCGTGCGCATTGCTCCACTGTCTTCGATGGTGATGGTCGCCTTCCCTTCTTCCCAAACACCACCACCCAATGTTGCCAGGCATCCATCGCTTGACCCTATCAGAATTCTCAAGTTTGCAGGAAGACCAAGTGATTTCTGATACTCTTTGCGCAACTTTCCAGGAGATGCGAACACCGGAATTACATCCGGTAATGCGTCTTCCTTGATTCCGGCAAACGACAAAGCGTCTGGCTCCCACGAACGCTTATGAATATTGAGGAGACCCGTGGCTGAAGCAAGACTGTAATCCTGCACATATTCTCCCGTTAGCTGCTGAAGAATATAACTTTTAATTGACAGAAACTTTTTCGTGTTTGCGAAACGTTCGTTATCGTTTCTGCTCATCCAGGCTATTTTGATGAGCGGTGACATCGGATGAATAGGAGTGCCGGTAGCATCATAGATTTTTTTTCCAAGAGAAGAATTCTTTAAGTCGAGTGCTTCTTTCTTTCCGCGGTTGTCGGCCCACGTAATCACATTTCCCAGCGGTTCGCCATTGCGGTCAATGGGAAGGACGCTATGCATGGACGCACTGAAACACATGGACACAACGTGATAATGCTTCGGATGAACTCTTTCCGTCAGAAGATTTTTCAACACGTATAGCATCGTGATGAAGATTTGTTCAGGATCCTGCTCGCTGTAATCAGGCTCAGTGTGGAACGTAGGATACGAACCTTTCATCGAGGCAATGACTTCCCCGGTGAGACTGAAGGCCATCACCCTCACGCCATTTGTTCCCAACTCTACTGTTATAATACATTCCTTGTTGTCCATAGCTAGCTTGATTTAGTAGGGGTATTTCTCTTCCTGAAATCGCCTGGTGTATACCCTGTTAATTTTTTAAAGGTTGTTGAAAAATGTTGTGATGAATAAAATCCTGTTTCCAACGCGATCTGCGTTACGTTAATATCTGCCTTCTTCAACAGTTTGATCGATTCCGAAATCCTGATATTGATAAGATAGTTCAGGGGAGAGAAGCCAGTATACGTTTTTACTTTTTCTGTAAACGCAGTAGTACCAAGACCAACGTGCGCTGCCATTTCTTCCACCGTCCACTGGTGTGCCAGATTTTTACGCAACGCCTGCTCTAACAGTGCGAATGTTCCGGGGAAGTCTCTGCGGGAGTTTGCCTGCCGCGTGGATTGGCGGGCAATGATGATAAGCAAAGTATCGAGAAGAACATTGACGCGGGTCAAATAGCCAATCTCCTGGTTGAGTACTTCGGATCGCATTTCGTAGAGAACATCTCCGGCTTCTTTCGTTTTCAGTACGGACATGTTGTTGATAAGCAGAATTCTTCCAACGGTGATGCGTTCACTTTCTGTAAGATTACTCCAATCACCAAGATTGATCCCGTTGGCGCTATCGAGCATGGCAACCTTGAATTCCAGTTTAATGAAAGTTCCGATATCGAGGTAACGATTTGATCCGCCCAGTTCCTGTCCTGGCAATATTATAGCCAGGTCACCCGGATAGAGAACGTAGTGCTTCTGATTGATGATCCATTCAAACTTACCATCGATGACATAATAGATCTGGAAATTTTCTGAGGTCGTTACAGGAAAGGACTCCAGGTGAATCGTGTTATTCTTCGCAAGGGTAAACTCGACAATGTGACTAAACATGTCGAGTTCACGCGAATGGCCTTGCTGTAACGCAAATTGATTCATGCCAGTTGGTACATCACAGGGGGGATCTACTGCTATGGACCAATACCTTATTTAAACAATAACTGCGAAAATTCAAACAGATTTTCGCGCCAAACTGGCCAGGTGTGACCCCCAGGATATTCGTGATACTTGTAATTGACCTTCATCTCGTCAAATTTCGCCATCATGTTCTGACAATTCTGCCAGGCAATGTCTTCCTTCCCTCCCATCGCAATCCAGAAAAGCTTCAGATCGCTGTTGATCTTCGATGTACTCTCGCGCATGAACTTGTATTGCGCGTCCGAAATAGCGGTTTGCATGGGCAACCATCCCGAACTGAACACGCCCAGCGATGAAAAAAGATCGGTGTTGTATATTCCGGCATACAACGTCTGAAGGCCTCCCATTGACAAACCAGCAAGCGCTCTGCTGTTCTGATCCGTCTGCGCACGGTAATTCTTCTCTACAAATGGAATGACATTGTCTTTTAATTCTGACGTAAAAGACCGTAACGGCTGCTCAGCAAAAGCCATAGACCCTCCGTTGCCATCCATCATCACAATCAGCATCGGCTTTGCCTTTCCTTCTGCGATCAGGTTATCAAGGATAAGGTCTGTTCGTCCTTGCGTTGCCCATCCCCGCTGATCTTCTCCGCCACCATGCAACAAGTACAGTACAGGATACCGTTGTGAAGTATTTGCATCATATCCCGGAGGCGTGTAGATGTTGAATGTTCTCCATGTATCGTACACTTTTGAGTAATAGCGATTCGTCCTGATTTCACCATGAGGAACGTCTTTCACTTCATAGTATCCGCCTTTTGCAAAAGGTATTTCGATTCCACTTGCCATTCTTCCCATGCCGTAGAATGATTCGCTTGCTGGATCCGCGATGGGCAAACCATCAATGATCAATGAATAATAATGGAAACCAGGCCTTAGCGAATCCGTTGTAACTTCCCAAAAACCTTCAGCATCTTTCACCATGTCGTATTTCTTTCCAAGATCAAGTTGCATCTTCTGCACATCAGGTGCCTTGATTCTGAATACGGCACGACTATCAGCCGTCACCCGTGGATATTTCGCTGAGCGGATGTTTGTCGATGCCGCACTACCCAACGCTTCGTATTCAGCAAACCTCTTCGTCTCGACAGGTTTAAAAAGTAGTTGTGAAAATAGATACAGGTCATTCTTCCATACTTTGAAGTCGTGAACACCAGGTTCGGGATAGTAGATGTGAGGAACGTTCTTCTGTTTCAAATAATCATGCGTCCGCTGACTGAACGAGAACAGGCCATCATCTATACCGCAAGAGATCCAAAGCAACTTCAACTTCTTCGCTGCCTCTTCCGGATTTGGAAACAACAACTCTGGCCGTTTTGTATTCGGAGCCGATGAAAAACCTCCAACCCAGGCAAACTTGTCAAGATTGCCGAGACCAAAGTTCAACGACTGCCCTCCCCCCATCGACAAACCTGCCAGCCCACGGTGCTCCCTGTCTTTCAACACCGGATATTTTTTTTCAACGAAAGGAATGAGATCGTTGAGCAAATCCTTTTCAAATGTAGTGAACGCCTGCACTTTCAAGCTGTCAAAAATATTTCCGATGGCGCGATCGTCTTTCATCGCGCGACCATTCGGCATCACGATGATCATCGGTTCAACTTTTCCGTCAGCGTATAGATTATCGAGAATGACCTGAGGCTGAGCATTCGTGAGCCACTCTTTTTCGGTGCCGCCTATTCCATGCAGCAGATAGAATACGGGATACTTCTTCTTGCTCGAGTATCCCGGAGGCGTGTAGACAATTGCTTTTCGCTTCGTGCCTACTGTTTTTGAGTCGTAGAGAACCGTATCGATCTTTCCATGCGCGATGCCTTCACGCGCTGCATCGAATCCGCGTGGTGCACGTTTGATCGCGTTCTGGGAAAACGTAACTAGTGTGATGTGGATCAGTAGAATTAATAAGACTGTCTGGCGTTTAAGAAATCGTTTCATATTATTCTATTCTTGTTGACTGATAAAATTCTTTCACAATGCTGATCGAAAAGGCTTTTGGCTATTGGCCATAGCTATAGCTAAAAGCCATAGCTTTTCACTTGAGGTTCTGCCACACTCATAGCGAAACATAGCGTACATCGCGTCATAGCGGTAAAAAACGCGTTGTCAACAGATAACTCCTGCTATGGAATGATCTTTCCGAGCATGCATCACTATTCACAACACTCTACAAGTATATCTGATCGTCTTTCACCGCTATGGCGCAATGAGCGCTATGTTCCGCGATGGTTGCAATAGAACTTCACAATAACTGCTCACCTCACTCTGAACCAATCGAAATCCACCCATCCACCAGCCTCCAGCGTTGCGTAGTTAAAAAGACAAAACTTGTTTCCTGTAAATACCTTCAGGCTGAAACTCATTGATAAGTCATCACCCAACTTCGAAAACGTTTTGTTGTCGAGACTGTATTCAAACATTGCTTTCTTCGTGACATTGGATGCACTCGCCCTCAGATAAATCCCATTTCCCTTAAAAGCATTCATCGCTACAGTACGACCGTTGTTAACCATGATCACGCTAACTTCTCCGTTTTGTCTCTGCACTGCGATATAAGCATATGGATCCTGGAACACTGCGAGCCCTGCAATGTCGCCATCCTTCATGTTTGAGATGTCCATCTTCGTCACAGCAGCAGTGGGAATATTCTGATCGCGGTTCGCAAAGATTCGTTGTGTCAGAGTATTCCTTGCTTCACGCAAGCTCGATGTAACTTTCGCAGTGGTCAACCGGAGGTAGCCCTTCCGTTGTGCGAGTGACCATTTGGTCGAGTCTGGATTATGATTCCAGCCCCACTGCATTCCGAGTGTCAGGTCATCGAATTCATCGGATGTAGGAAGTGTTGTCTTTGGAAACTTCTTTCCAACATCAGGCTTCTTGTAAGTCGTTACCGCTTTTCCATTGACGCCAACCATCGGCCAGTCGTTAACCCAGGTGACGGGCTGCAACGAAGGAAATCTTCCGAATGGACCGCTGTCGACAAAAAGTACACTCCACCATTCGTTAGCTTGCGTTTTGATGAGAGCACCCTGATGAATCCCGAAATTTATTCCCTCTGTCCAATCCTGAATCACAACCTTCTGTTCATAGGGACCATAAATGTTCTTCGACCGAAGGGCAACCTGAATTCCGTCAAGTCCTCCGTAAGTACAGTAGAGGTAATAGTAGCCGTTGATTTTATAAACGTGTGCACCTTCAAGACCTCTGCGAATGTCACCGGTATAGACAAGAGAATCGCGACCTATCGGAGCGAGGTTTTGATCAACTTCAGTGATTGAGATCTTCGAGTATCCATGCGCGACATAGATCTTTCCATCGTCATCAAAGAATAATCCTGGATCGTAAAATCCTTTGGGAAGCTTTTTGATTTCCCACGGTCCTTCCACTTTGGATGCAGTGCACAAGAACCCGCCCTCATCCAATGTGATGAAAAGCAGATAAAACTTTCCATTCTTGTATTTTAGACTTGTCGCCCATTGCCCATGAGAATACCGGTGACAATTATCCAGATTATAACACGGACTAAAATCAAATCGAGGCACCGCATTGCTGCAGTATTCCCAATTGACAAGGTCCTTGGATTTGAGAATTGTGACACCCGGAAAAATGAACATGGTCGTGCTTACCATGTAATAGGTGTCGTTTACTAGAATTACATCCGGATCAGGGAAGTCAGCGGGGATTAATGGGTTTGTGTAGTGAGTGTCGTCCGCGAGTTTTTGACCAAATGAAGTTATTATTACGAAGAGAAACGTAACAAGATGAGTTATAAACAAAACGTTTCTTTTACTCATAGGCATTAAAACTGCAAGACACATCTATAAGTGTAAATATTACAATTATAAGTTAATAATGCAAGGAATGCGAATACAAGATCTGGGTTTTGTTTTTCATAGCAGCGGCTTTCAACGCGGAGACGCGGAGTTGCGGAGTTCGCGGAGAATACAGGAATTAGGATATTTTAACATAGTGTGCAGTTGCATAATTTTCAAGATGGAAACTACGCGATTGACGAATCAAGAATTGAATGATCTGGCAGGGATCATACTGGACGCTGCGATCACTGTACATCGGGCTATTGGCCCAGGTCTTCTTGAATCGGTGTATCAAGAATGTCTGGTGATGGAACTTCGGAAACGCGCAATCAAAGTTGAAAGAGAAGTGCATGTACAACTGCACTATCAAAACGAACCTATTGATAAAGAGTACAAAATTGATCTTCTTGTTGAAAATGAAATCATACTGGAACTCAAATCAGTCGAATTCATCCTTAAAGTTCATGAAGCACAAATCGTGAGCTATCTGAGACTATCAAACCGAAAGCTCGGCTTCCTAATTAACTTCAATGTTCCACTGCTGAAGCAAGGCTTCAAACGCTTCGTCAACAACTTCTAAAAAATTCCTCCGCGAACTCCGCAACTCCGCGCCTCCGCGTTGAAAACCGTTCTTTGGAAAGCAACCCTCTCAAGTACCTATTCCGCAACGAAGGTATACGTCTTCCCCGCAGCAGTTGCAATGTCATACACCAACGTCTCTCTAACATTCAGCAACTGCACATCCGCCTTTGACGAAACAATCGGCTTAGCCGTCTCATCCACATAAAAGAAAGCATTGTTGTTCTCCCCTGACGCCACTGTAAGCGACTTCCCATCACTGAACTTCACGGAACCCGGAACACGCAACCTCAAATTCCCTCCAAGATTCGACTTGATGACCACCTTAACAATCTTACCGTCCTTCCACTCCATGCTCAGAACCTCAAATCCACCACGAGCACGCAAACCCGTAACACGACCAGTCGGCCAGCGGTCGGGAAGTGCAGGCAGCAAATGCACCGCGCCATCCGAACTTTGCATCAGCATCTCTGCGATACCAGAGGTACATCCGAAGTTGCCATCAATCTGAAACGGAGGATGTGCATCGAACAAATTATTGTACGTGCCTCCACCACCTGGATTTGTTCCCACGGGTGTCAGCTGATCCTGGATCAACTTGTAAGCATGATTTCCGTCCAGCATGCGCGCCCACCAATTCACTTTCCAGCCCATACTCCAACCCGTTGAGACATCTCCGCGATGCCCAAGCGTTTTCGCTGCCGCGGAATGAAGCTGCGGTGTACGATACGGTGAGATCTGGTTTGAAGGAAACAGTCCATACAAATGCGAGATGTGACGATGTTCATCTTTTGGATCATCGATGTCATCGAGCCATTCTTGTAATTGCCCATGCTGACCAATGTGCATTGGCGGAAGCTGGTTCCGCATGGTTCGCAGCGTATCGGCAAAAGACTTGTCGTTGTTGAGGATTTCTGCTGCGCGAATGGTGGTGCTGAAAATATCAAAGACGATCTGGTTGTCCATGGTCGTGCCTGCATCGAGGGCGGTTTCCTCATGGGCCTTCGGTGCATTCTCAGGCGACATCCCAGGATTGACTACAAGCCACTGATACTTCGGATGCTTCACTAGGAAGTCAACATAAAACAAAGACGCACCTTTGAAGATGGGATAAACAGATTGCAGATACTTCTTGTCTCCACTGTACAAATAGCGCTCCCACAAATGCTGACTCATCCATCCCGCGCTGGCATTCCAGCATCCCCACAACGGACCGTCTACTGCTCCCGTTGCGCGCCAGATGTCGGTGTTGTGATGCGCAACCCAGCCGCGCGCACCATACATGACACGCGCTGTCTCCACACCAGTTTTCGACAGGTCGTTAACCATTTGCAGAAAAGGTTCATGCAGTTCCGAGAGATTGGTCTTCTCAGCCGGCCAGTAATTCATCTCTGCATTGATGTTGATGGTGTACTTACTATCCCACGGTGGCTTCATCCATTGATTCCAGATTCCCTGGAGATTGGCAGGTTGTCCACCCGGCTGCGATGACGAGATGAGGAGATAACGCCCAAACTGAAAATACAGCGCAGCGAGCTGCGGATCATTTGAATTCCTGAAATTCTTCAAACGTTCATCGGTCGGAAGTTTGCCTGCATCAGACGTCCCAAGATCTAAAGTCACGCGATTGAAATATTTCTGATACGCAGCGATATGTGACTTCTTTAACTCATCAAATGATTTCGAATACGCTTTATCGAGATAATCTTTCGCACGACCCTGGTCATCACCACTGATGTCATTATAGTTATTGAAGTTCGTTGCAATTGAAATGTAGATCGTAACCGCATTCGCCTCTTTCACGATCAGAGAAGTATCCGTAGCAGTCAGCGTCCCTCCTTCTGATTTGAATCGCGAGATACCTGTGAAATGAATCTTTCCGTCAACGCCTTCGTGGTCACTTGTCGTTCCGGCAACGATCAACTCATTCCCTTTCGCAGACGCCTTGGCCTTTGTCTGAGGTGTAGGAAAAGTTGTTGTGAATGAAAGACTCTTCGGTTTGCTTGCCGTCAACCTTACCGCGATCACCCGGTCCGGAAGTGAAGCAATCATCTCACGAACATAGTTAACATCACCCACCGTGTACGACACTTTCGCCACCGCCTTCTCCAGATCAAGATCGCGATAGTAATTTGTCGGACTCTCATGACCATTGAATGTCAATTCCAGATTTCCCACAGGCTGAAACATCTGCCCGTGAGATTTTTTCGTAATGATCGTCTTACCAACCAGTTGCTCTGCCTCCTTGTACTTCCCATCGAAAATCAACTGCTGGATCTTCGGCAGCGCAGCCAATGCCTCCGGATTATCGTTTCTATTAGGACTTCCACTCCACACCGTATGCTCATTCAGCTGAATGATCTCCTTCTCCGGATTTCCATAGATCATCGCCCCAAGCCTCCCGTTCCCAATCGGCAAAGCATTCTCCCACGTCTTCCCTGAAGGAGTTTTATACCACAACTTAAGAGGCGTCTTCTCCTGAGCCTGAGCAGTGATCACAAGAACCAAAAGAAAAACGAACACGATATTCTTCATTACACTTAACATTTAAGGAAATAAATTCATCTACGAAAAAAAATAGCTTCAAGCCTGCCTGTGTCGGCAGACAGGCTACAAGCTGCAAGCTGCAAGCCCTGAGGAAACACCCTCAGACTTGAAGCTCCCATAACCCATCACCCATCACCCATTACCCATCACCCATTACCCATCACCCATCACCCATCACCGATTACCCATCACCCATCACCCATCACCCCTCCATCCACCTACGCAATCTCAATCATCGCCTTAATCACCCCCGTACCCGGATTCAACCAACTCTCAAAATACTTCATCACCTCACCAAACGCAGACCGATGCGTAATATACGTCTCCGGTTTCACCAGATTCTTCTTCAACGAATCAATCACATGCTCAAAATCCAGACGTGTAGCATTGCGGCTACTCATCAGTGTGCCTTCACGTTTATGAAACTCCGGATGACTAAATGAAATATTCTCCCGTTGCAAACCGATCAGGACATAACGCCCACCATGCGTCATGTATTGAAAGGCGTTGTTGATGGCCTTGATGCTCCCGGTCGCATCGATCACAACTGAAGGCATGTCTCCGCTGGTGATCTCACGAAGAAGATCGATCACATCAGTTCGTGAAGCATTAATTGCATAATCAACTTTCAATTTATCACGACAAAAGTCCAGGCGCTGCTGGTTGATATCCAGTGCAATCACCTTTGCCCCTGCGATCCGCGCGAACTCCATCGTGCCAATCCCAATCGGACCCGCTCCCACCACCAACACAAATTCACCAGGCTTCACCGCTGCTCTTCTCACACCGTGCGCACCGATGGCCAGCGGTTCAACCAACGCCATGGCATCAAGCGAAAGTCCATCACTATGTAATAAGGAGTTGGACGGAACGGAGAGATACTCCGTCATGCCACCATCGATGTGAACACCACACACCTTGATGCTCGTGCAGCAGTTCGGCTTGCCGGTGCGACAAGCAACACAGGCACGGCAGCTGAAGTACGGGATCAGCGACACAATCTCACCCGATCGAAAACCCGGAGCGTTGTCTGCCGACACCAATTCTCCCGCCAGCTCATGTCCAAGGATGCGCGGATAGCTGAGAAATGGTTGTGTGCCTTCATACGCATGAAGATCCGTGCCGCAAACACCGATGCGTCTAATTTTAATAATTGCATGATTCGGCTGAGGCACAGGTTGTCCGATGGTTTGATACGCAAACTTTTTGGGTTCGCTGCACACCAGTGCCCGCATGGTCGTTGTATTCATCGTACGATTCTACATCACCGGCTTGCCATACGCACTGATGGTCTTGATCGAGCCATCCGCTTCATGCGTCAACGGTGTCACTTTTATATTTCGCAAATGTGTTTTGCCCGACAGCACACTGTCATGATAGAACAGATACCACTTGCCATCAACCTCCACGATCGAGTGATGATTCGTCCATCCGAGCACCGGATTTAAGATCACACCCTTATACGTAAACGGTCCGTAGGGACTATCACCTGTCGCGTAGCAAATGAAATGCGTATCACCCGTTGAGTAAGAGAAATAGTATTTGCCATTGTACTTGTGTAGCCACGATGCCTCGAAGAATCTGCGATTGTGATCACTCTCCGCGAGCGGCTTTCCATTTTCATCGAGGATCTCCACTTCCTTCACCGGCTCTGCAAATTGAAGCATGTTGTCCGCCAGGCGCACAACGCGAGGCCTGATGGCCGCACCGCCAGCGTTCAGATCGGTCTTCGATCCGTTGGCATCATACTTTCCATTCTTCCAGCGCTGCAATTGTCCACCCCAGATCCCACCGAAGTACATGTAGTGTTTTCCATCGCTGTCTTTGAAAACCGCAGGGTCGATACTGTAACTTCCCTCGATCGGTTTTGCTTCCGCTTTAAACGGCCCCTCCGGAGCATCGCCAACGGCAACGCCAATTCTGAACACATCCTCTTTATCCTTCGCGGGGAAGTACAGATAATACTTACCATTATTGAACGCAGCATCCGGTGCCCACAACTGCCGGCCTACCCACGGAATGTCTTTCTTATCAAGCGCAACGCCATGGTCCGTCACCTTTCCACCAATGCTGTCCATCGACAGGATGTGATAATCCTTCATGTCGAAATGCGAGCCGAGATCATCCTCCGGCACCTGCGCATCGATATCATGAGACGGATAAATATAGATCCGCCCGTTGAAAACATGAGCCGATGGATCCGCAGTGTAGATGTGACTGACTAACGGCTGAGAGATCGCCTGCAAGGTATCCTCCTGCTGCTTAGTCGTGTCCGAAGCCACGTCTGTACCTTCTGCCGGACGCGTCCCGCACGAAAACATAACACTCCCGGAAAAGATAATTGTACATAATACAATTATTGTCGAGCGAAGACTTGTGAACTGGTTGAGTTTGAAGATCATGATGTAGATAGATTATTGGATTTGATTGACTACAAGGTAAGAAAAAAAACGTCATCCCGAGCCTACACAATAACTATGAAATGTATAGATAACTGCGAGAGGGAGGTGGTGGGGGCAAGGAATCAATAACTAAAATAATAAACTCTCCCATACAGGGCAATACCTAAATGCGAGTAAAAGTTTATCCGGTATGCGCGAATCACCTCACCCCTGCCTACCGCCCCACGTTGCAAAGACAACGGCAGGCAGGCTCGGTCCCTTCGCTATGGAAGGGATGACTCCCGATCAAAGTTCAATTGAACTATTAATTGAGGCGCCCTTCGATAGCAGGAAAAACTGCTATGGATTACAACAGACCATGATTCATATGCATTGTTGCAGGGCGTTGTTTTTTTATCACTCATCTGGCCCCAACGCTTCTTTTGTACCACCTGGCTTGTTTTATCCAAAATTTATTAGAATCCGGCCGAATGTCTGTCTTGTAGAAACGATATCGAATGTTGTCAAGAGATTTGATTCCATTGTCAGGAAAATCTTCTACTCTAATATGGCACCATCGACAAATCTGTTGGGTCAATACAATTGATGAATCTTCAGTTAGAATTCCTTCAAACCTGTTTGAGCCACGTTGCGGAATTCCACCTCTATACGTAATAAATTCGATAACAAGAGTATCATTCTTCACAGTGAAATGTCCAGGTTCACCCGGACTTCTGGCAAAGTCAATTGAACGTAGGTATTCTTCAGGCTTGGTCCAGAATTCACTCTCGGGGATCTTGCTTACTTGATTGGTGTTGTATGCGGAAATGCTGCCATCAGCATAGAAAAATATTGCATGGGGTCGGTCGTAATACTTTGTTGTGGAAAACTTTTCTAAAAAGTAGACGCCATTTATTGAAAATTTATTTTCAGATCGAAAAGGTTTAGTTTTATAAACGCTAAAGTTCTGATGGTTCGAAACACATCCACTCAAAATAAACGCTATTGCGAGTCTTACTTTCATTTATTTTGTTTTTCTCGCATGCACATACCACTTGTGTATGTATGCACTTACTAATTTTTCCGATTGTATTGGAATTCCCCCGTGACCATTAAATAACAGAAGGGCTTCTTTGATTAATTTTCAGTGTGGACTTCAAAGAACCTCACAAATGCTGCTAATGACCAGATCCGCGTTATCGCTTCCTAAAGGGCAATCGTCAACTCAATTCAAGGTATGACGAAATAGTTTTGGATTGACCAATTACGTTATTATCTCCGTGATGAAAATCATTAGTTATCACCCGACTCCTTAAGCCATCTTTTTATATTATCAATTAACTGTAGTGCAGTTACTTTTGAATCTTCCGCATTATTCGCTCTGTATAACGCTAACGAAGACATCTCCATGATATTGAGATTCATTATCGGATCAAGTTTTATTAATACTTTTGGCTCGGGTATCTTAATGTTTTTATTGCCTGAAATAATGCCCACTCGATTTCGCATATAGTTAATAAAATCTCTATTGTTGGCCTGGAATGTTGCCTCTTTTATTTCATTGAACTTCCAATTGATATTGTAATAGTAATTATCGATTGAATGCTTTAGTTTTTCATCCATGATATAATAAAAAAGTCCTTCAGATTTGATTTGGTCGTACGTTCCAGAGAACGGCACATATAAAATCGGTCTTTCCATCCACTCGAAAACTAAATCATAATACTCCTTGCTAAAGGTTTCCGGGATTGCCCTGGGCCACACGTTTGTTCTTGCCGTATCAGCCTGATTATTTATACTGTTGGTTTGGTTTTCGTTTGCCATTCTTAAAATATACTGAAATCCTTGATATCGAAAAGTATTCGCATCCTGAACCCATGCCAACTGCTTGACGTCTTGCTCTAATTCTCGAAGTAACTCATTTAATTGTACTCTTAATTTTAATTTGATCTTCCGTTCTTCATTCCATGTGTCGATTTGAGAAGCTATTAGTATACCAATTACAATGAGTATGATTTCACCAATTGCATATAACGTGTATCTTACCAAGCGAGGTGAACGAAGTTGATTTTTGATGTGTAGTATCCTTCTCATACGAAAGACCTTATGTTTTGAGGTTTGCCGTAACTCGTGTTCGTCCCACCGTCTTACCTATTAAAGTTTGTCGCGATGATAGTAAGGTGGTTAGTCTATAAGCCGTAAGCTGTCCTGAAGCAAAACCTAAATTGTCATTATCAGCAGAGTGAAAACGTCTCCCGTTAAGTAATTCCTCTGCGTATCGTTAAATCTCTTGCTTTTTGAATTAAATAAGCAACCAAATACACAATTAGTATGTAGGGAGAATACATTGCCAAAGTCATCATAACTTTAATTGGCCATCCAATTCCCATACGACTAATTTCAAGACTCTTTACTCGTTCCAGGTTTTCAGAAGATACGTTTGCAAACTTCTCAGTATCATTCATTGCGTCAAAGTCATATCCGTAGTGATCAAGAAGCATTTCATTTCCAGTGTCTGACCACCACCCGAATGTCAATGTGATAAGTGACGTGATAATTAGCCCGAAAGTCAGATACACTAAAAACTTATATCTCTTAACATCAAATCTCCTTAGTGCGATTAGAATTGCAATTGGAGATAGGATGAGCGCAATGATTAGTCCGAACGATACAGCTGTTACTACTGTCTCCATCTGATCTATTTATCTTCTTTTGATTTTCTGTCCACCGCCTTACCTACAACTAGTGAACATATGCACTTGCTTACGTTCTTCCAATTGTCATCGAGATTCCTGCAGGCTGATGATTGAATTGGATTTGCTGGGCCAAGGAATCGATAACTAAAGTAATAAACTCGCCCATATAGGGCAAGATATAAATGTGAGTAAAAGTTTATCCGGCAGGCGCGGGAAAGCAAAATAGAACCGTGGTTGCGCGTGTTCTCATCATGCGTGATGTCTCTGCTCAGTCCACCGCAATTGCTCGCTACATGCCAGGTAGCTTTTCATAGACAGCCGGCCATCATCGGGATTCCGCTCAGCATACCGCAGTTCTTCGTAGTTATTGCACGTGAAAGCTATAAAAGTCAAACAAGACTTTGGAAGATTGAACGGATTAAAAGTATTAATCCAAACCTGGACGTTTTGTCACCGAATTTTTAGTTTACCATGGATTAGGTTTCGATGCCAGACTCCGAAGTTATTTATCCTTTTTCTTTTTCTTCGGTTTTGGTTCTGGCAATTCCTTTACAGTCACCATAACCAACTTTTTCAGCCAATCACGGTCGTCCAGTTTTTCTGTGATTAAAAAACTTGGTTTTGCGCCTGGATATGGTGGTGCTTCAACAACGTCCTCGATAAATTTTCTCCCCGCAACGGTTGGCTTGATAAATAGTTTATTGTCACAAACGAGTCCAAATAACTTGTCTTCAAAATAAAGTCCGTATTCACCAAACATTTTCTTACAGCTGACTTGCCTGGGGATATCAATTTGGTCAAGGATATAGTCAACAAATTTCTGGTCAGATGCCATGACATTAAATTAATTGTTAATGCTTACGAGTACAAAAGAATGGTCTGTGGACTTTCAATTTAACTTTCGGCTACGTTCTGGCCTGTCCAACACAGCCATCCGATAGCACACAGCGGTTTGCCTATTCACGTTGACACACCCAGGCGCTGAAGGCGCGCAACAATCTCACGAGGGGTAACGTCCAAAGCGCGCATCGTCCCCGAGACGGGAGACGATGCTTGACATGCAAAGTTTCTCCCCGCAACGGTTGGCTTGATAAATAGTTTATTGTCGCAAACGAGTCCAAAATAACTTGTCTTCAAAATAAAGTCCGTATTCACCAAACATTTTCTTGCAGCTGACTTGTTTGGGCATATCAATTTGGTCAAGGATATAGTCGACAAATTTCTGATCTGATGCCATGTCATTAAATTAATTGTAATGCTTACAAGTATAAAAGAATTGTCTGTG
>DASWTM010000033.1:0-20527 GCA_036402115.1 Chryseosolibacter sp. | reverse complement strand
TCGAGTGAAGTTGGCCAGATCCAGTTGAATTGGTCAGCCGTTGTGCCGTGGTCTAATGTAATCGTTACTTCGCCCAACAAACATTTGCTTTATCGAGGTCCCGGTCCCGCGGCAACTGCCGAAGCAAATCTTCAGCTGATCGCAGAAATTGATCCGATCACTGGTGGACTAACATACCTTGATCAGGGCCAGCATAATAATACACCATTAAGCGATACGCAGGAATATTGTTATCGTGTGATGACGCGTGGCGCGTATGGAAACCCATTCCTGCCTGAACCACTGGAGAATTTCTCTCAAATGGTTTGTGCAATTCCAAATGATACGATTCCACCTCAATGTCAGGTCGTCCTTAAAGTACAACAGACGAATTGCGAAGAATTTTTTGCAACACAGCCATGTGATGTAAGCAGTTTCAAAAACACCTTGGCGTGGGAACGACCCGATAGTGACTGCGCGGAGGATATCGATGGTTACAAGATTTACCGAGCGTCATCAATTGATGGGATTTACGTATGGTTAGACAACATCGGTGACAACGGTATTGTGCGCGATACATTCTTTATCGATGACGGTGAAAATCACATCGGATTACCTTCGATGGCATTCTGTTATAAAATTTCTGCAGTTGATCGATCTGGTAATGAAAGCGAACTCAGTGAACCATCGTGCAATGATAACTGCCCGTATTACGAGTTGCCGAATGTATTCTCACCGAACGATGGAAATCCATGCAACGAACGATTCAGTGCGTGGGGCATGCCGGCAGAGTATCAGAAGTTTGATGAGAGCACAGGTGAGGTGATTTGGAACTGCGGAGAAGTAGACCTGAAGAAGTGTGCGCGCTTCGTTGAGTCTGTAGTGTTTACGGTTTATAATCGCTGGGGTAAAGAACTCTATTCATATCGATCCGGCAGTGAACGATCGATTTATATTGACTGGGACGGCAGGGACAATGATGGCAAGGAGCTGGCTGCTGGCATTTATTATTACTCGGCAGAAGTTGTGTTTGACTCCGTTGACCCGGCAAAAGCAAATCAAACGATTAAAGGATGGGTTCACATTCTTCGGTGACGCAACATGCTGATAGGACGGTGGATTGTTCGCTGGTATTGTAGCCTTCGTCACAGTACGATTCATCATTTAACATGATCGGCAAATGAAATTTTTGTTTGGCTGGTTCCTGTCTGCAACGGCCAAAAGTTACGAGGTCGTTCACGCTACAGAAACCTGCGTTTTACGGCTTTGTCGTGATCATGAACAAGACATTTTTTGATCGTAAGCGATTTTGAAGTTGTAAAGAACGGAGCTTGTATTTCCGCTTTGTACAAAATTCTTTCGTATCCGTTCTACAACCGGATCGCTGACAACCGCTATAATTATTTGACCTGGTAGACTCGCTCCTCATGCCCACACCACAACTGCGCGCGATCTATCAGACTGACAGCGTCCGCGCCATCATTCTTAGTTTTCAATTTTCAATTTCGGAACCTGAAATTTAGGCTGTTCATTGTGGGATTTTCCTATTTTTGCCCTCGATAAAAATAATCCGCATATGAAAGCATACGTTTTTCCAGGACAGGGATCGCAATTTCCAGGCATGGCAAAAGACCTTTATGACGCTAACCCAAAAGCAAAGGACTTGCTCGATAAAGCTGATAAGATTCTTGGTTTTAAGATCACTGACATCATGTTCTCAGGCACTGCGGATGAACTGAAACAAACGAAGGTGACACAACCGGCTATCTTTCTCCATTCAGTCGTCTTAGCACTGACAAATGATTCGTTTTCTCCAGATATGGTGGCGGGACATTCGCTTGGAGAATTTTCCGCGTTGGTTGCTAATCGCACCCTTTCGTTCGAAGATGGATTAACACTTGTGTACAAGCGCGCATTGGCGATGCAGAAAGCATGTGAAATTAATCCGTCTACCATGGCGGCAATCCTCGGATTAGCCGATGAAAAAGTGGAGGAGATATGTGCATCCATCACCGATGAGATTGTTGTGGCTGCGAATTACAACTGTCCGGGTCAGCTTGTAATTTCCGGTACCATGCGGGGAGTGGAAATTGCTTGTGAAAAAATGAAAGCCGCAGGCGCAAAGCGCGCATTACCTCTCCCTGTTGGTGGAGCATTTCATTCACCATTGATGGAGCCTGCGCGCGAAGAACTTGCGAAGGCAATTGAAAGCACAGCCTTTGCGAAAGCAGTTTGCCCAGTTTATCAAAATGTAAATGCGTCACCTTCTATCGATAATTCAGAGATAAAGAAGAACCTGATAGCACAGTTGACGGCTCCGGTTCGTTGGACTCAATCCGTACAACGCATGACAAAGGATGGAGCGAAACTCTATGTTGAGTGTGGCCCTGGAAAAGTATTGCAGGGTCTTGTCAAGAAGATCAGTCCGGAAGCCGATGTTGCAAGCTTATGATGTAATTTTCCGAACCTCAAGTGGGTCGGTACAATTCTTCAACAAATCATTTACAGACATCCTCAGAACGGGATGAATGAAATCACCTGCGATTTCGGCAAGCGGTACCAGTGTAAATCGTCTGGTATGCAACGCTGGATGAGGAATGGTGAGTGTTTCCGATTCAACGATCATGTCACCATAAAAAAGGAGATCGATGTCAATTACGCGTGGGCCCCATTTCACTTCGCGTTTTCTTCCCATTTCTGCTTCAACTTCAAGTGTGGCCGAGAGCAAGTTAACCGGACTTTTCTCCGTTGCAACCTCAATTACCTGGTTGAGAAAGCCGGGTTGCTCCGTATTGCCCCAGGCCGCTGTTTCGTAGATAGCCGAGCGGTTGATAATTTTTCCTACTGTAATTTCGATGAGGCGCTGAGCGACTAACAAGTTTTGATTGCGATCACCGATGTTGGTGCCGAGCAATAGAAAGACCTGGTTTGTAATACCCCTTTGCACGTTGCAAACATACTTTTTTATTCCATCGAGTATTGCTTATTTTGAACCCTAAATTGTGAATTATGAGTTTTGGTAAAGCGTTTTTGTCATCCTGCCTTGGCGCACTCGTGGCGATGATCGTGTTCGCGGTGATTGCGGTTTTTTTCCTGGTAGGACTGATCAGCAGCGCGGGCTCTGAGAAGCAGGTGGTTGTTGCAGAAAATTCGGTTCTCCACCTTAAACTAGACGCACAAATATCAGAACTGCAGGCAGATGATCCGTTCGAGGGACTGCCGATTGTTGGAGGAAACGTTCCGAAGATTGGATTGCTTCAATTGAAAGAGGCGATTGCACACGCAAAGAACGATAGCAAAATTGAAGGGATCTATCTTGAAGTCAGCTATCCGATGACCGGCTTTGCCTCGCTCGAAGAAATACGTGAATCGTTAATTGATTTTCGCGAAAGTGGAAAATGGGTTGTTGCCTACAATGAGGTGATGTCTGAAAGCGCTTACTATCTCGCATCCGCTGCCAGTGAGGTCTACCTGCATCCGGAGGGCGAAATTGAATTTAATGGCTTGACAGCTGAAGTTGGATTCTATAAAAATCTTCTTGACAAGTTGGAGATCAGGCCGCAGGTCTTTCGTGTTGGAGAATTCAAGAGCGCTGTTGAACCCTTTCTCCTTGAGAAAATGAGTGAGGAAAACAGAACGCAACTTCAGGAGATGGTTAACTCCATTCATGATCATGTGCTTACTCAGGTTTCCGAATCGCGAAAGATACCGAAAGATGTTTTAAAGTCAGTGGCCGATAAAATGCAGATCAGGAATGCAGCTGCTGCTGTGGAATTCAAACTGGTTGACTCGTTGATGTACATGGACCAGTTTCACGCCAATTTGCAAAAAAGACTAGGTGTCAGTGACACGGATGATATCAAGTTCGTCAAGTACAATAAATACCGCAAAAGTTTTTCGAATTATAAAAGTTCAAAAAATGAGATCGCAGTTATTGTCGCAGATGGAGCGATTATGCCTGGCTCAAATGATAACTCCGAACAGGTTATTGCTGCCGATCCTTACGTTGAAGAAATCCGAAAGGCAAGGGAAGATGACGATATCAAAGCTATTGTGCTTCGCGTGAATTCTCCTGGTGGTGAATTCCGAGCTTCGGATATGATCTGGCGCGAGATTGAACTAACTAAGAAAGTAAAACCAGTTATTGCTTCTATGTCGGATTATGCGGCATCAGGTGGCTACTATTTATCGATGGGGTGCGATACAATTGTGGCACAGCCCCATACGATTACCGGCTCGATCGGAATCTTCGGAATCTTGTTTGATATGAGTGGTTTTCTGGGCAATAAACTTGGGATCACGTTCGATGAAGTGCGTACAGGTGATTTTGGCGATACCTATACAGTAACGCGTCCGCTTAATCAGGTTGAGAAAAATTTCATCCAGAAAAACCTCGAAGACCACTATGATACGTTTACGCGTAAGGCAGCTCAGGGTCGTGGGGTAGAACAATCGGATATCCTGCGCGTTGCGTCAGGTCGCGTTTGGACCGGTGCGCAAGCCAAAGAACGTAAACTTGTTGATGTGTTAGGTGGTTTTAATGATGCCGTAAGAATAGCCGCCAACAAGGCAAATGTAGGAGATGATTATAAGGTTCGTTATTATCCTCGGCAAAAACCTTTCTTCGAACAATTGGTTACCCAGCTTGAAGAAAACGCAAGCACAAGCAAAATTGAAAGCGAGCTTGGAGAATTGAAAGTATATTACAACCAACTAAGAAAGGTTCAGCACTATCAAGGCGCTGAGGCAATTTTGCCATTTGAATTACAAATCCACTAGTAAATCGCATGACTGTTATTCGTAATACATGGACACGGGAAGAGATTGCAGAAATCTACAACACACCCGTGCTCGAGCTGATTTATCGCGCTGCTACCGTACACCGTGAGCATCATGAAGCCGGTGAAGTGCAAGTATGTACATTACTCTCTGTAAAAACAGGCGGATGCCCCGAGGATTGCTCGTACTGCCCGCAAGCTGCGCGCTACCATACCAATGTGAAGGTGCACAAACTGATGGAGGTTGATGAAGTGCTCGGCAAAGCGAAGGAAGCAAAAGACTCCGGCAGCACTCGTTTTTGCATGGGCGCTGCATGGCGCGAAGTGCGGGATAATCGTGACTTCGACAAAGTGCTCGACATGGTGAAGGGCGTTAACGCGATGGGACTTGAAGTTTGTTGTACCTTGGGCATGCTGACACACGAGCAAGCTACAAAGCTGAAAGATGCTGGTTTATATGCTTACAACCACAACCTTGACACCAGCGAAGACTTTTATGGCGACATCATTAGCACACGAACATACGATGACAGACTAGAGACACTCGAAAATGTGCGACAGGCTAAGATATCCGTTTGCTCTGGAGGCATTATTGGAATGGGTGAAAACGAAACCGACCGTATCGGAATGCTACTGACGCTTTCAACATTACCGGAACATCCTGAGTCTGTTCCTGTCAACGCCCTTGTACCGGTAGAAGGCACACCACTTGAAAACCAGGAAAAAGTTTCCGTTTGGGAGATGGTCCGCATGATTGCAACTGCGCGGATTATCATGCCAAAGGCGATGGTAAGACTTTCGGCTGGCAGGGTTCGAATGAACCTGGAAGAACAGGCCTTATGTTTCCTTGCTGGAGCCAACAGTATTTTTGCCGGAGACAAGCTGTTGACAACCGCAAATCCTGGATATGTAAAAGACAACGAAATGTTCCAGGTATTGCAACTGAAGCCTCGCCCTTCCAATAAACCTCTCGTTGCCTAAGTAAAACGTAACGTGCGAAAACGCGTTTCAACGGTCCGCTTCGTTTTCTAATTTTTGTTTTCCCGTTGACTGCCGGATAAACCGCTCTGCCCGACCGGCAGGTATGCTTTTTTAATTCTCCATCAGGATTTTTTCGTTCAAATGGAATGTGAAGCTATGGGAAAACTCTTCAGACTACTTTCAGTGCTAACGCTATTTTGTAAAGCCGGTTACGCGCAGGTTGATACAACCCTTATTTACAATAACAGTACACCTTACGGATCACTGGATATTCGGATCGCAAAGTCTGCTTCTAATTATTATCATGTTGTGGAGGACAAGACGTTTTCTTTTCGTGAAAACGGTGGTGCAAAAACCGATACCTACCTGGACATGACTTCGTGGGATTCGTCACCGTACGCCCAAGGCTACCTTACCGAGAAAACCAGTAGCGGGGACCTTTTTGTAATGAATTACAGACTGCTAAAGCCGGAAAATTACAATCCCACGTACGCACCAGGGTACCCGCTAATATTAATTTTTCATGGGTTAGGCGAGCGCGGCAATTGTTGGGATAATCGATGCTACCATGCTGATGGCACCTGGACACCTAACACCAACACCCCTGCCGCTCCGATTGATCCTACATCAGAACTGCTTAACAATGATCACCAACTTACCAACAGTGGCAACGCTCATCTTCGTGCACGAAATGCCGCAGCGGGAAAGCTGCCGAATGACCCAACATTGGCCGCAAACGCATTTCCTGGCTTTGTGCTGCAACCACAGAATTTGAACGGGTGGAATGTTTCATCGGTTCAGGACGCTTTGCGGCTGACGAGGTTGATTGCTAAAAAGTACAATATCGATGAGAACAGAATTTATGTCCACGGCCTGTCGAATGGTGGCCAGGGCGCGCTCGAAGCAATCAAAAGAGCTCCCTGGATGTTTGCAGCGGGCGCCATGATGTCGCCAATAGGGGATGCGTTGATTAATCAGCAAGGCGTGGCAAATACCATTGCCCATATTCCGATGTGGATCTTTCAAGGCGGGCAGGACAAAAATCCATATCCGCAAAAAACGGAGTCAATGATTCGCAAATTTCGTGATGCAGGAGCAGTGGTACGGTATACATTGTATCCGGAACTTGGGCACGGCACGTGGGCATCAGCCTATCGTGAGCCGGATTTCTTCTCATGGTTTTTGGGAAAAAATTTAACGCAGTTGCACCTCTACGCGGGTGAAGGGGTGATCTGCGGAAGTGTAGGCGTCCCGTTGCAGCTCCCTGCAGGATATCCGGCTTATCAATGGCAACTCAACCGACAGACAATCGCTGAAGCTACGTCAGCCACCTATAACGCGACCATGGCCGGCAAATATCGGGCACGTTTCGCACGGATTGCCAATCCTACAGAGCAGCAGTGGCAACCTTGGTCGCAGGAGGTACAGGTAAATGCGGGGCAGGCGCTACCTCAGGCCGTCATTAAACAGCGGGGAACGTTGTTGCTTCGCGATCTAAATGGCGCAAACGAGGCGAAGTTGGAAGCGGAGGGAGTCTATGACAGATATGAGTGGTTTAAGAATGGAAGTCGTGTAGATTTTCCGGGTGATGATGATGACTCACTTTCGACTGTCGCAATAACTTCCGCGATGGGCGCAGGTCAGTACACACTCGTGGTTTCGAACTTTGATGGGTGTAGTAGTGCCGCATCGGCACCTAAGAATATAATGTTCAACGACCAGGCTCCTGTCAGCATCACTCCTCCATCAGGCCTGACCGGAACGGTTAATTCCGGTGTCGAAATCGCACTTACCTGGACAGATGCTTCCTCAAACGAAACGAACTTTGAAATTTGGAGACGGATGAAGTTGACTTCCTCGTCTTATAGTCCTTGGGAATTTGTGACGTTGGCCCCAGCCAATTCTACTTCTTACAAGGATTCCGGACTGCTTTCTTCTACTTCCTATGAATATAAAGTGCGTGCGGTGAGCAGCAACGCACGCTCGGTCTATGCTCCAGCCGGTGCTAATGGATTTGCCATTACGACAACCGTTGATACGCAGGCACCTTCTATTCCTACCGAAATAAATGCAACGCAGGTCGGGGTTTCTAAGGTTCGGGTGTCCTGGAAGCCATCCACCGATAATAGCGGAGTTAAGGACTACGTCATATATTTTGGTCAGGATTCTGTTGTGACCACGGGGAGTGATACTGTTTTTGTAATAACAACGATTCCGGTGAATGGTCAATATCAGCTGACCGTTAAAGCGCGCGACAATTCCGGAAACCTGAGTGATGCCAGTGAGGCAGTAAACATTAACACCTATGTTACCGGACTATACTACGAACACAGTACAGGCTCCTGGACCGATCTCGATTCAATCAATTGGAATTATGCAGAGTTCACGGGTAGAGTACAGGAGTTCACGTTGTCACCTAAAACGCAGGAAGAATTCTTTAACTTCAAGTTTGATGGATTTCTGTTCATCGAAAAAGAAGGGAATTATGAGTTCCGAATCGGCTCTAACGATGGAAGTCGCCTGGTGTTGAGTGATGAACTTCTGATCGACAATGATGGCATTCATAATTTTAAAGTTGCGGCCAGCACTCCGAAGGCCAAAACGAAGGGCGCACACCGTATCACGGTCTACTTCTTTGAATACACCGGCATTGATAGTCTCCTGGTTGAATACAAAGGGTCAGATACAAACGGGCAATGGACAAAGATCCCAAAAGAAAAATTGAAGAGTGCAGAGCAACTGGTAACTGCAATCGGTCCCGACAACGGTCCGGAAGACAGCTTCAAAGTTGATATATACCCTAACCCTACCTCGCAGGACAATATTCATCTCGCTGTGACTACCGTGATCGATGATCCGATTAGCATCCAGTTGATCGATCCCATCGGAAGATCGCTTGTCCATCGCATTTTAGATAAGACAGAGGCTGAGGATGTTCGTCTTGAAACGCAGGCAACACTCACTCCCGGTGTCTACTTTATAGAAGTTATACAACGGGATGCAGCAGTCAGACAGCGGGTTGTGATTAAATAACGCTTACCTGACTTGAGGAAAATCTCACACCCGTTGGGGTGATGGCGCTGATTTTTTCAACCGATTGATACGGAACAGGAATTTTCATTCGCAGCGTATTAGCGATCTGCTAAAACACAAACGCCTATGAAAAGACTCTTTACCGTCATCACGTTTTGCCTTACTACAGTGATCGGATATGCACAGGTAAAATCGAATTACATTTACAGTACATCCATGCCGTATGGCACGCTGGATCTCCGAACAAAAATCTCAAGCACAAATTACTATTATCTCAAAGAGAATCAGACCTTCGCTTTTCGCGAGAGCAGTCCGGGGGTGAAGACGAATTCATACTTCGACATGACCAGCTGGGATTCGTCTCCTTACACGCAGGGGCACCTGCGATGGAAAAACGGAACCAGCGATAAGTTTGTAATGAACTACAGACTTTTGAAACCTAACAACTATCAGTCAACGTACGCGGAAGGTTATCCCCTAATTGTGATCATGCATGGAGCCGTTGAAAGAGGGAATTGTTATTATAATTCATGCTACCATTCGAATTTCTCATATGACCCCAATATAAATTCTCCTGCTGCACCGAAGACAAGCACGCATAAGTTGCTGAACAACGACCATCATGTCAGTATTGGCGGAAAACAACACCTTGACGCACGTACTCTCGCAGGAACGAAATTGCCAAACGATCCAACACTTGCGGCAAGAGCATATCAGGGTTTCGTTTTGATGCCGCAAATGCTGAACATCTGGGACTCGCTCAATGTGCAGGACATGGTTCGTGTTGTTCGTCTGCTTCAGGAGAAATATAAAATCGATCCGAATCGGATTTACATCCACGGATTGTCAATTGGAGGCTTCGCTGTATATCAGGCCATCAAACGAGCCCCATGGCTTTTTGCGGCTGCCCTACCGATGTCAGCTGTGAAAGAAGCGGGGTACATTTTTAAACACAATCAACAGAATAAAGTTGTTCATATACCTCTGTGGATTTTTCAGGGAGGAACGGATACAGAGCCGACACCCACGTTTACGCAAAACGTTGTTAACAAATTTAAGAATGCCGGTGCCACGCCACGATACACCGTATATTCATCTACCGGACATATTGTGTGGAACAAGGCGTATGCTGAACCTGATTTCTTTTCCTGGATAAAATCCAAAAGCAAGGCTAATCTCCACGCCTACAAGGGCATTACGACAATCATTAGAAGCAAGAGCCAGTATCCGAAACTGATGTTAGCGGAGGGATTTTTTGCATATCAATGGGAGAAGAATGGTGTGATCATCTCTGGTGCAGCGTCCAATACCTATACCGTTACATCGCCTGGAACTTATCGCGCTCGATTTTCAAGAATCTCTTCCGCCCCAACAGCCGCACAATGGAATAAATGGTCACTTCCCGTTACCATTAATGAAACGACTACCACCACGGCTGCGAGTGAAGATATGGTGGCAGAGATTGAGTCTACAACGGAGCAGCTATCGGCAAGTGTTTATCCCAATCCAACACAGTCTGATAACATCTTTTTACGCGTTCAGTCACCGGGTGGGACAGAGCTGCGGATTCAGATTATTGACCAGCTTGGCCGTTCTTATTTTGACGATCGACTGCCTGAAGTCAGTGGGGAAGGGGATGTGCAGGTTTCAGTTCCTGGGGGCCTGGCAGATGGCGTATATATTTTGCGGTTAGTTCAAGGTTCGCATGTTATTACACAGCGAGTTATGATTCAAAATGACCGGTGAAAATCGATACAGAAAAGACGTAGCTAAGGTAAGGTAGAAAAAAAATCCAGGGACACAGGGTTTCTCTTGGGTCTTTGAATTTTGATTTCGTTACCCTGGATTCGAGGCTAAAGGTATCTTTTTTAACTTTGGCTCACACATACTTTGACCGATTGTCAGGGAAACCAGACATTCACTTGTCAGGATTTGTGTATAATGCAACGAGCGATACGAACCTACCAAACCTTGTGAATGACACCAAAATCAATCTGCTAATCGTTGATGATGAAGTGCTTTTGCGGCAGGGACTTCGGGCTATGCTTGAGAAAGAAAAATTTGTCCAGCAGATCCTTGAAGCTGATGACCGCGACTCATTTATTAAGCAGATTGAAAACAACCGGATCGAAATAATCCTGCTCGATATTCGCCTGCGAAAAACCAGCGGCCTGGAGCTGATTGGAGAAATTTGCTGCGCGTAATCTATCACCGTATATCATTGCGGTGACAGGACTTGATGGGGCAGACGTCATCATCAATTTACTAAAAGCTGGTGTGCATGGTATTGTGTATAAGCTCGATGGCTACGAGCAAATAGTCCGCGCAATTAATGCAGTACGCGAGGGGGGAAGTTACTTTCCAGACAACGTCCTTAAGGTCATGCAAGCCAATGCCGTTCGGTGGGAAACCACCCATCTGTACTTTTATCATTCCAGGAGAAAGAGCTGCTAAAAGCTATTGCAACCGATGCACAGGAGGAAGTGCTGATATTAAAGGAAGCGGTAATTCAGGGTCACCATATCGTTAATGTTATCTCTGCTGCATTAGTCTCACTGTTCTTGTGCCTCATTATTCTTCTTTGGAAAAATTTTGCACGCAACCGAAGGTTTAGCGTAATCCTTGACAAAAAGCTGAGGGAGCGAAATAGACAATACAATTTACAGCAAGAGCAACAGGGAAGAGATTTGGCTTAGCAAAAGGCCATCATTACTCAGACGTCATTGGAAATTCAAAGCATATTGGGGCGCATAAAACAACTTTGCTCAATGGCTGGTAAGGAGGTTTCTGATCCTGTTGTGCGCGAATACTTCGAAGAAGTGAATAAAAGCAGAGAACTGATCGACAAAAAAATGAGCGCGCTAATGGATGTCGACATGTCGCAAATTATGCATTACAGCACGCAAGCTCGAACCACTTAAGTCACTTGGCACGCGACACCTTCGAAATGAAAAATGGGGATAGCAAAATGTGATGCAAACAGCGTTAAGCCGCCATTTGCCGCGCCAAGTTGCAGCATTTGACGTTGAATTGACAATTATGTACACCTTTTTACATTTAAGCTTATTTTTCAAGCAAAACGTTCATTTTTTGCCGAAAAGCGTCCTCTATTGCGATAAAAAGTCATGTAAGTTTTATCCCTGTTATAGTAGAAAAGTACTATTAAAGTGATACTTTAAGTAGCTTCTTACTCGCAGCGATACTCTGACATGAGGTTACCTTCATCAAGGTTAACCAGCGCACAACCTGATCAATTTAGAATCAGCGCAGGCTTTTAGTAATGGGTTAGGTCAGGCCTCTTGCTATTGTTCCGCATCCATGTGGTTGACATGAATATGCCTGCGTACCCGTTCTTTGGCGTCTCCAAAACAACGCCAGCGTAAATTCCTCAAACCCCGGTTAAGTGTCGCATTGCCCTTAGTTGGCCTCTGAAACCAATCCACCTACTACCTCGCTGTGTGTAGTCTTAGTAGTGTCAACGTTTTTAGGTGCGTTGTCTTTTGTTGCAACATAGGTGAAAGAAAGAGTTACGACTGCAGTAGCAATGACTAACAATGTTATCTTGGTTTTCATAAAGTGTTGTTTTATCAGTAGAAGTTCTTAAGTAAGTATTCGTTAGAATGAGTGATCAATCTCCAGGCTCGCTTGCACCACCGCCACCGTTGTTGCCACTAGTTTGAGGCTCAACATTTTCTTCAGTACATGAAGTGATGGTCAAGCTCGCGGTCATTGCAATGAGAAGGATGTAGAATAACTTTTTCATGTGGTCCGTTATTTTCGTTGGGATAATTCGATTTTTAGACGTTTTGCGGGTAATTACGAATTTGGTTCGCTAGGTCCGCCACCACCATTGTTACCACTTGATTGCGGCTCAACACTTTCTTCTGTACATGAGGTAATCGAGAGGCTTGCAGCAAATGCTACTAATAGGACGTAGATGAGTTTTTTCATATTGGTTTAGGTTAAAAGTTTAAAAACTGCCTTAGTATAATTCTGTCTTTTAGACTATTTTTATTGGTCGTAAATGACAGTTCAAAGATGCACGGCCGCCACCGACATTACTGAGTAATAAATTTTTATACCTAACCTGTGTACTTTATAAATTTTAAGTTCGAAAAATCGGGTCGAGCAATAGGTGCCGTTCTTGCGTTGCTGTTGAGTTGCTTGATCTCGGATGCTCAGAACCAGGACAGACTCGACTCATTAGCCCGAGCGTTGGAACAAGCATCAGGACTTACTCGATCCGATGTCCTTTTTTCGCTCGCCCTCGAACATGCTAATAAAGATAATTCTACCTCCCTTCAGCATGCTATCGATGGATTTGACAACGCCATGACATACGGTGATACGTTCCGAATTGTTAAGGGGTATCGGCTTAAGGGACAAGCCTTCAGAAGGGTCGATGACTTCAAGGCTTCTTTGCAGTCATTTTCGGAGGGACTAAAAATTGGTAAACGACATCTCAACGACAAGGACATTTTTAAAGAATACCGATATAGTTTGAATGGGATTGCCATTACTCATCAATTCCAGGCTGACTACCAGAAAGCTCTCGAATATTATCTGATTGCCCTTGACTTACTTGAATCTCAGGGGGACAAAGGTGAGACGAGCATCATCCTCAATAATATTGGGCTAGTTTATTTTAAATTGTCTGATTGGAATCGCGCGCTTCAATATTATAAGACATCATTAGCGTATAAGCTTGAAAGTGGTAACCATTTCGACATTGATCGTTTGTACATCAATATTGGCCTTTGCTACAACCAGCTTCAAGACTACGTTGAATCGGATCGCCATTTCCAAAAGGGATTTGCTGCCTGTGGAGATCATTGCAGTGATCTAATACGTATTGAAGGCCAATATGGGCTGGGGATTTCCAAGCTTGGGCAAAAGAAGTATAGCGAAGCAATTGCCCATCTCAATGAATCGTTGCATCTGGCAAAACAAACAGGGAATACGCGCTTTATCGCAGAGAATTTAATTGCTATCGCCAAAACCAATATTGAAAGGAACGAGAAGGGGCTTGCGATTGAAGCCCTGGATGCTGCCGATAGCGTGATTGTAGCAACGAAGTACAATGAATTGCTCATCGACTTGTATCGGCAATATTCAATCGTTTATGTGCAGCTGAAGGACTTTGAAAAGGCCGCCCTTTATCAGGATAAGTATATCAGCCTTAATGATAGCGTCTATAGTAAAGAGTTGATTAGCGGACTGGCTAAAGTACAGACTAAGTATGCAGAGCGCGAGAACCTGAAAATGATTGCCGATAAGGACGAAGTCATCGAGCGCCAGCGTAGCCTGAACGTTGCGATAGTCATCATCGCGCTGTTAGCTGCCTTATTGATCTTCGTTTTATTCCGCACCAATCGCGTGCGCAAGAAAGTCAACCTGGCACTCAGCGATGCAAAAGCAATTATCGAAGATCAAAACAGGCAATTACTTAGTTCGAATTACAACCTCGATCGGGAATTGAAGGAAAAGAACACAGAACTGCAAAAAGCTAACGAATCACTTCTTCGCGTAAATGACGAGCTCGATAATTTTATCTACAAAACATCGCACGATATCCGGGGACCGCTTGCAAGTTTGAAAGGCATGTGCAATGTGGCGCTCATGGATGTAAAAGATCCACTCGCGTTGAACTACCTCAAGAAGCTCGACATCACTGCCGAGAAGCTCAACACGATTTTAACACGCTTGCTCATTGTTAATCAAATTAACAACTCAGCACTTGCCCAAGATAGAATTGATTTCGATACAATCGTCAACGATGTACTCATCCTTGAAAAGAAAAAAGGGTTGCCATCGCGATTAAAGGTTAAGAAGACCATCGACCCCTCCATTGAGTATTACTCGGATCGTGAGTTTGTCAGAATTATTTTTGAGAACCTCATTGACAATGCCATCAAATTCTACAACGACTCAGAACGTGTTGAGCCTTTCGTTGAAATCGCAGTAACGCAGGAAGACAACCACATCCGCATCCGCGTAATCGACAATGGCATCGGCATTAGCGAAGTGCACCCAGATAAAATTTTCCAGATGTTCTCTCGCGCATCGGAGCGTTCCGAAACCGGAGGCATTGGTTTGTACATCACAAAAACGGCAACTGAAAAACTTGGGGGATCTGTAAACCTGAGGACAAGTCCGGAAGGCTACACCGAATTTTTTGTTTTGCTCCCGCTGTCTACTTCTAAGATAATGGTCTAGCCTGCTTCAACGAAGTTCTTGAATTTTCTTTACAACCTCCTCATGGTCTTTAGTAGCGACCCATAAGTCATAGTTGGTCTGCAAATTCATCCAGTATTGCGGAGTTGTCTTAAAAGCCTTGGCTAATTTTAAGGCCATTACGGCCGAGATTCCAGAGCGCTCATTGATGATTGACGAGAGATTCGGGCGGGTTATTAACAGCTTTGAAGAGGCTTTGGTAATGCTCAAACCTAACGGTTTCAAATAGTATTCAAAAAGAATTTTTCCCGGATGTGTTGGAATGTTCTGATTTATCTTTTTCATGTGCTAGTCATTAATGGGTATCCACGTAATCGACATCGAAAACTTTGCCCTGCTGGAACCGAAAAACGATCCGGTAGTTTTGATTGACATCAAGCGAGTAAAATCCTTGGTAAGGCGGCCCCTTTTGAACATGCAGTCTGAATGCAGGGATACGCATGTCATTGGTTTCAACGGCAGCATGCATCATCGAAAGAACGTCTTTTAACTTTTGCACCTTTTCTGCTGGGAGCTTCCGGCTATCCCCTTTCAGAAAAAGCGCCTTCAGGGCTTTGGATTTAATGTGACATCATGCAGGGCCAAAACTTTGTTTGCGCAGCATGTTCGGTGGATTATCAAAGATACTGTAATCCGTATCGGCACACAATACATGATTATTATTTTTGATGAGCGCTATTTGTTTAGCCGTCTTATGTATTTTTGCTTTCCCTACGCTGGAACTAAGGGGTTTAATCTATTTGTTTGCACGGTAATGAAAAAATTCAAACGCTATACGATCACCTCCGCGCTGCCTTACGCCAATGGCCCTTTGCACATTGGTCATATTGCCGGTGCTTATCTGCCTGCCGATACTTATGTTCGATTCCTCAGGCTAAGAGGGGAGGACGTGGTTTACGTGTGCGGATCGGATGAACACGGTGTGGCGATCACCATCGGAGCGAAAAAGGAAGGTCTGTCACCCAAAGCGTTTGTTGATAAGTATCACAACATCATGAAAAAAGCGTTTGAAGATTTCGGGATATCGTTTGATATCTACTCGAGAACTTCCAACGAGATTCATTACAAAACGGCTCAGGAGTTTTTCACGAAGATCAACGATAAGAATTTATTCACGATCGATTCCTCTGATCAGTATTATGATGAGCAGGAAAAAATATTTCTTGCTGACCGGTATATTATTGGTACCTGTCCAAATTGCGGCAATCCAAACGCGTACGGTGATCAGTGCGAAAAATGTGGCACAAGTCTCAGTCCGAAGCAATTGATCAACCCAAGATCTACTGTATCGGGTAAGACGCCCGTTCTCCGCCCAACAAAGCACTGGTATTTTCCGCTGGATAAATTTGAAGGATGGCTTAACGAGTGGCTGGTGCAAGGCCATAAAGATGATTGGAAAACAAACGTCTATGGTCAGTGCAAATCCTGGATCGATCAGGGACTACAACCACGCTCGATCACGCGCGATCTCGACTGGGGAATTCCAGTTCCACTACCCGAAGCTGAAGGCAAAGTACTCTACGTTTGGTTTGACGCTCCGATCGGATACATCTCCGCCACCAAAGAACTGAAGGGACAAGACTGGGAGAAATACTGGAAGGATCCCGACACACGATTGATCCATTTCATTGGAAAAGACAACATCGTTTTCCATTGCATCATTTTCCCATCAATGCTTAAGGCCAATGGCGAATTTATCCTGCCTGATAACGTTCCTGCGAATGAGTTTCTCAACCTGGAAGGCGAAAAACTTTCTACGTCACGAAATCATGCTGTGTGGCTGCATGAGTATTTGCAGGAGTTCCCCGGCAGGCGAGATGAACTGCGGTATGTGCTGACGTCAATATCACCTGAGACGAAAGATGCTGACTTCACCTGGAGTGACTACCAGAAGAAAGTGAACAGTGAGCTCGTTGCCATTCTTGGAAACTTCGTAAACCGCGTGATGGTCTTGACCTGGAAATATTTCGATGGCAAGGTTCCCTCCGAACACGAGTTGCCAGGGACTAACGACAAACGCAAGAAGATTCTCGGCTACTACAATCAGGCGCATGAAGACCTGAATAAGGCGTTGAAAGAAATGATCAGTTGCCTTCAAACGTTCAAGTTCCGGGAAGCACAGTTTCAGATGATGAACCTCGCGCGTATTGGAAACAAATTTCTTGCTGATGCTGAACCGTGGAAACTTGCCAAGGAAGACATGGAAGCCGTTGGTGCCATTCTGAATTATGCGCTGACCGTGGTAGGAAATATTTCTGTCGCGTGCGAGCCATTCCTTCCGGATGCAGCGAAATCTATTCGCACACAACTCAATGCAGCAGGGCTGGAGTCGAAGTGGAATGAACTTTGGATTAAGGAGGAATTGGTTCACACAGTGCCTCAGCATCACCAGTTGAATCCTGCTGAGCTACTATACAAAAACATTGAAGATGCAGACATCGCCAAACAAGTCGAGCGATTGAAGAAAACTGATAGCAAAGCCGCCATGCAAACTGCGAACTTGAAACAACTTAAACCGGAAATTGTATTCGATGACTTTTCCAAGCTCGATATCCGCATCGGGAAAGTTATAGCAGCTGAAAAAATGGAAAAGTCAGACAAGCTGTTGAAGCTGACAATCGATGCTGGTGTTGACACGCGCACAATCCTTAGCGGAATTGCCAAGCACTATTCTGCGGAAGAGATGGTTGGGAAACAAGTAGCATTCATCGCTAACCTCGCTCCTCGGAAGATGATGGGGATTGAGTCGCAGGGGATGATTTTAAGTGCGGAAGATAGTAGCGGTAAACTAAGGCTGATTAGACCGGACGAGATAGTTGACCCTGGTTCAACCGTTAGCTAATTAATTTCAGAATTAAGATTTTAGATTTTAGATTTTAGATTTTAGATTGGCCAAGTCGATGACGATGTGAGGGATCGCTGTATTAAATCTAAAATCTCAAATCTAAAATTTAGCTATTCTCTTCAGTTATTGTATAGACTCATCGTCTTCTCCGGCCCAATCATACAAAACGACATCACCATCTCATTGGCTTTCTTAATAATCTCGGGAAGTTTTGTGAACTCTTCCTGGGTGAAATTGCTGAGCACAAAATCGACTTGTTGGCCTTTCGAAAATTCGTTACCGATGCCAAACCGCAGTCGCGAGTAATCTTGTCCGCCCAGCACGAGCTCGATATTCTTAAGTCCGTTATGTCCGGCAGCGCTGCCTTTTGTGCGCATTCGCAGCGAGCCGAAGGGGAGGGCAAGATCATCAACAATCACCAGTATATTTTCTTTCGGAATTTTCAGATCGTTCATCCAATAGGCGATCGCCTTTCCGCTGAGATTCATGAATGTAGTTGGCTTAATAAGGTGAATGGTCTTTCCCTTAAAACGGAATTCAGTTTTATCAGCAAGTCTGGCGGAAGAGAAATCTACCTTGTGCTCATCAGCCAACTGATCCAAAACCAGAAATCCGATATTGTGTCGTGTGAGTTCATACTCAGGACCGATGTTGCCAAGACCAGCGATAAGAAATTTCATAACCCTAATCCCCAAGGGGGACTTTTTTGTATCTATGAATGCGAAAATACCCAAATATGCCGCCACCTAATTCGTGCACAGAGGGAAGTCGAAGACGGTCAGGCAATAATAGCCAAATGTTTTTAACCATCACTAAAGTCTCCTTTAGGGGATTTAGGGACAAACAAAAAAGTCCCATCGATTCCGACAGGACTTTTATATTGTGATAACCAGTTGATGTTAAGGCTTGCCTTTTGCCAACTGTCAATTGCCTACTATTTTTTACCCGCGTCCTTCTTAGGAGCTTCAGCTTTCTTAGCGTCACCACCGGCAGCAGGCGCACCCGCAGCAGGAGCAGCGCCCGCAGCAGCACCTTCAGCAGGAGCAGCAGCAGCGGCAGCCGCAGCATCTTCAGCAGCCATCTTCGCAGCGCGAGGAATTTCAACGGCAGCGATCGTAGCTTGTTTCGGATCCAGGAACTCGATGCCGGCAAGTTTCATATCACCAACTTTAATAGCGTGGTGGAAATCAAGTTCGCCAACATTCACATCGATATGATCGGGCATATCCTTAGGGAAGCCATACACTTTCAACGCTGCTCTCTTGCGAACCAACGTTCCGCCCTTAGCAACACCAGGAGCCTGGCCTACAAGACGTGTCGGGATGCTCATCTTCACTTTACGATCGTCAGCGATCTTCAGGAAGTCAGCATGCAGGATGATTTCACTTACAGGATGGAACTGAACCTCCTGAAGGATAGCCTTGCTTTCTTCACCTTCGATGTTCACGTGAACAAAGTGCGCTTCGTTTGTGTAAACGAGTTCGCGGAAAAGGATCATTGGAGAATAGAAATGTACTTGCTGGTCTCCACCATACAATACGCAGGGAACAAGGCCTTCATCACGAAGTTTTTGTGCGTCAACCTTGCCGAGATTTGCTCTTCGATACCCTATAATCTCAACGGTTTTCATAGTTATTGAATTTAGTTTAAATGTTACAGTTTAATAAACAGCGAACTGATTGATTCGTTGTCGTGAATCTTACGGATCGCTTTGGCAAAAAGATCAGACATCGTCAACACCTTGATCTTTGGAGAATCTTTCTTCAATGGAATTGTATCGGTTACGACCAACTCCTCTAGGGCGGACTTCTCAATATTTTCGTAGGCGTTCCCTGACAAAACCGGATGCGTACAAACCGCTCGTACAGACTTAGCTCCGTTTTCTTTTAACAGTCCCGCAGCCTTGCAGATCGTTCCTGCTGTATCAACGAGATCATCGACCAGGATTACGTCCTTGCCATCTACCTCACCGATCAAACGCATCGACTCGATCTTGTTTGCTTCCTTACGATGCTTGTCGCAAACCGCAAGATCAGCATTAAAGAACTTCGCGAAGTTTCTTGCACGTTTGATTCCACCGACATCGGGTGTAGCAAACATGATATCTTTCAATCCAAGCGACTTCAGGTACGGCACGAAGATGTACGATCCGTCCAGGTGATCTACAGGGATGTCAAAAAATCCCTGAATCTGATCAGCATGAAGGTCGCACGCCATAATCCGATCTGCACCCGCAGCTGAAATAAGGTTTGCAATCATCTTTGCAGCGATGGCAACTCTCGGTTTATCTTTTCTGTCTTGGCGAGCGTATCCGAAGTAAGGGATGATCACGTTCACGTTATGCGCGCTTGCACGCTTAGCCGCATCTACCATGAGCAGCAACTCCATCAAGTTGTCAGAAGGAGCAAAAGTAGACTGGATAATAAAAACATCGTGGCCGCGGACCGATTCAGCGAGGAATGGCGACATCTCACCATCGCTGAAGTGCTTGTAATCCACTTTTCCCAGTGGTTCACCGTAGGCGTTGGCGATTTTTTCAGCCAGATACTCTGTGGCTTGACCACTGAAGATTTTTACTCCCATAGCTTTTAAAAACTAAAATCCCGGTCTCTCATGCGAAAAACCGGGATAAGTTGACCTACCAGGGCTCGAACCTGGACTTTCTTGAATCAAAATC
>DASWTM010000032.1:0-29779 GCA_036402115.1 Chryseosolibacter sp. | reverse complement strand
AAATGGAAACGCCTGGAACCCGCGAATAGCGCTGATGCGTACCCGATAATCCTCATCATCATTAAATATTTTTTCAAGTGTCGCGAAGGATGAGTCGGTAACGATTTTGCGCAGCGCGCTGGCCGATGCCATCCGCACATCAATACTCTTATCTTCTGTAGCGGATTTCGCAATTGCTGAAAATTGGTTCGCGATGTCTTTTGCGCCCCGGGCAAAGAAGTGTGCAGCACCAAGTCGTGTGTTCTCATCATATTTTGAATCCAAGAGTGTTGCCGCCAGCGAGTTTTTGGAAGCCTCTACCGAATTAAAAGTGCTTGCGCGATATAATGACCACGCGGTTGCTGATGCGTGCTCATTGACATCAGCATTCAAATCCCAGCTACGAGTTGTTTTTCCATAGGCTTCGATGATCGCATCACGGACGTTGTCGGATTGCTCTTTCGTCAACGCATCCTTCAAACTCTTTTCGCTTTCGCGGGAGCGGGTTTGCCCAAGAGCCGTGGCCGCAGCAATACGTACGCTTGTATCAGCATCCGTTGTCAGAACCTGCGTGAGCTTTCCAACTACGGAAGAATCCTGTACCGAAGCAAAAGCCAGGACCGCACGCTCACGAACAGCAGCGTTTTCCGAAGTGAAATAGGTCGTCAGGCTGTCAGACAACCTGCGATCCTGAAGGTTTGTAATTTTTACGTATGTCTCATCTTGCTTAAAGAGATTTCCCGACTTCTCTTTTGAGCATGACCAGGAAAGAACGACACAACAAACAAAAACAACTATTCTATTCATAAAACGATTATTCAAAGTAATGCAGGAGTTCCCATTGCTTTGGTCACCACTTCTTCAAATTCAATTTTTGCCAGCCTCAACGCCCATAGCAGGAGTTTGATTTCCTTTAGGTGCACACGGCCATCAACCTCCGCAAGCTTATAAAGAATCACAAACACACGAAGCTTTTCTTCATCGGTGCATCTGTTGATTGTGTCGATCGCAATGTCGAACAACTCGCGATCCTTTTTGCCTTTCAGGGAGTCAATAAAATTTTTGAAGAAGTCCTGGGAGATCCGCTCGCGGGAACAAACCAGTTCCAAAGCCTTTACTTCATGGTCGTCAATAGTACCATCAGCGCTGATGAGCAGGTGCATGAGGTGAAGCAAGGCGGAATGGTATTGCGAATTCACGGCCTAAATATACAATGTGGGCCGCGATTGCAAAGCGTGTTTTAGCGGAACAGGTTATAAACAATAAACGCGGAAACATATGCCAGCGTAGTCATGTACGTCAGCTGAAGAAGTGGCCACTTCCATCCCTTGGTTTCACGATAGACGATCGCCAGTGTGCTCATGCATTGCATCGCGAACGTATAGAAGACTAGAAGTGATAAACCAACAGCAGGCGTATACCGCGGGCCACCGGTCTCGGGATTTGTTTCTTGCCTCAGACGGCTTTTGATTGTGCCTTCATCCTCTCCAACGCTGCCGATACTGTAGATGGTGGCTATTGTACCAACGAACACTTCGCGTGCAGCAAAAGAGGTGATCAAAGCGATCCCAATCTTCCAATCGTAGCCCAGTGGTTTAATCACCGGTTCGATAGCTTTGCCAATAATGCCGGCATAGGAGTTCTCAAGTTTGTAAGCCGCAACACGGTCTTCAAGTCCCTGCTCGGTGAGGCGCTGGTTAGCAGCATCCTGCAAAACATAGTCGCGTGCATTCTCCAGTTTGTCGCCTGGTCCGTAGCTCGCGAGCACCCAAAGGATAATCGAGATCGCGAGAATGACCTTACCCGCCTCAAGCACAAACGCCTTTGTCTTTTCAACAATCGTATATCCAACGTTCGACCATTTCGGAATTCGATAGGTTGGCAACTCCATAATCAGAAAACTTCTCTCTTTCACACGGATCAAAAGCTTCATGATGTAAGCAGAACCGATTGCTGCAAGGAAGCCTAGGAGGTACAGCCCCATGAGCGCAAGCCCCTGCAGGTTGAAGAAACCTAAAGCGGTTTGGTCAGGAACAATGAGTGCAATTAGGATGGTAAAGATTGGAAGTCGCGCAGAGCAACTCATTAGCGGTGTGACGAAGATCGTGATCGTTCGCTCTTTCCAGTTATCGATCGTTCGTGTGGCCATGATGGCAGGAATCGCACACGCCACGCCCGACATCAATGGAACAACGCTTTTTCCATTCAATCCGAACTTGCGCATGACCTTATCCATGAGAAACACGACACGCGCCATGTAGCCGGATTCTTCCAGCACGGAAATGAAAGCGAAGAGGATTGCAATCTGCGGAACAAAGATCACGATGCCACCAATGCCTGGAATAATTCCCTCTGCAATCAAGCTTGAAAGCGGACCTTCTGGTAGCACCGAACTCAAATAGGAGCTAAAGTTGGCAAACCCGGAGTCAATGAAATCCATCGGCAACTGAGCCCACGCAAAGATCGCCTGGAAAATCAGGAAGAGAATTCCAAAGAAGGATACGTATCCCCACACCTTGTGCAGCAAGATCTTGTCGAGCCGATTGGTCGAATTCTTCCAGGATAAGTCAGCCGTCTTAAGGGTGATTTCATTCAGCAAATCCTGTATGATACTGTAGCGGTGAATGGTCTCAGCACCCTGAAATTTTCCCGGGAAAAAATTGTGTGTTGCCCGAACCGTATCAACCGTGTCCCTATCTGCTTTTGAAAGAAAACGCAGGGAATTGGGCTGTTCAAGAAACTGGTAGGCTTCGTAGTCATTGTCGACCCCAAGCTTTTGACGTAGCTCACGAACAGGAGCCTTCGCTTCATCCCAAACTGTAAATGTTGTTGAGTCCGATGGCTTGAACGAATGGCTCAGTACTTTCTTGAGCTCCTGAATTCCGACACCATTGCGGGCATTGATCGGCACAACCTGAATACCAAGCTTAGCTGATAATTTCTTTAAGTCGTAACTGATGCCAGCTTTAGCTGCGAGATCCATCATATTGAGAACAAGGATGGTCGGCAAGCCGATATCGATGATTTGCGTGAGCAACAACAATCCGCGCTTCAGGTTTGTAGCGTCCGCGATGACAACAATCTTGTCAGGCGTGTCAGCACCATGATGATCAAGGAGCACTTCGGCAACGATCTGTTCATCAAGACTGCGTGGATATATCGAGTAAATTCCAGGAAGGTCTATGATTTCAGCGGTCACACCAGATGGCAGCAGGCAAAATCCAGACTTCTTGTCGACTGTGACGCCTGGAAAATTTCCGATCTTCTGATTAAGTCCGGTGAGGCGATTAAATAGAGATGACTTCCCTGAGTTGGGATTTCCAAGCAACGCAATCTTCGGCCTCTTCCTTTCTGACATTAATTCACGATTGAGATGGTAGCCGCCTCCTCAAGACGAAGGGACAGTTCGTACCCAGAGACGCTAATACAAATGGGATCGCCCAGCGGAGCGGTAAAATTGAACCGGACAGGCACTCCGGGCAGGCAGCCCATTTCCATGAGCTTTACCGAGATATAATCATCCGTAAAGCCCGTAATGATGGCGATTTCACCAGGTTTCATCTGCGCCACATTGCTCGGAGTTTCCACTAGAGTTAATTTAGATTAATTTTAAACAAGGCAAAGATATAGGTGGTTCCTGTTCGATGCAATGATTATTATCACCATTTCAGGCGTAGCCCATGGATAAGAAAAAGAAGTTAAAAACCAGGAAGGTTAAGGAGGAGGTTTTAAAGCCTTCACCGGAGAGAAACGCACCAATTGAGCCGGACGAAGAAAAACCGTTCGACTTTGGCGGGCTGCCGAATAGGGATTTGAAGAAGAATCTCGGATGTGGGTAACGACCCCTAAATCCCCTAAAGGGGACTTGAGTGCAGTGGTGCTCAAAGTGCAGCGTCAGAAATCAAATGCTTGATAAGAATAATGTCGAACATTCAACACTCAATAATGAATGTCGAAGTGGGAGTACGGCTAATTGTTTGACTTTACCCAAACTTCGACATTCGACATTCGATGTTCAGTGTCCGATATTCTAAAATTCTTACTAGTTGGCAATGTCTGCTCGCCATTGAAGACTAAATCCATATGCAGCGCAGCAAAATTCAGATGCTTTCAGCCGTGAAGACTCTTTTCACTCGTTCGCTGGTGTTGGTGAGGATTTCGTAGGGGATGGTGTTGATGGAGTCGGCAACTTTTTGGATCGGGTGGTCTTTGCCAAAAATGATCACTTCATCACCTTCATTCGGACTGTCAATTCCTGTAAGGTCTACCATCGTCATGTCCATGCACACATTTCCGATCACCGGCACTTCTTTGCCATGGATCAGAACTTTTCCCGCGCCACGACTGAACGCACGACTGAATCCATCCGCATAGCCGATCGCAATGGTACCAATCGCCATATCGCGATCAGCTTTTCCTCTTCTTCCATAGCCGATCGTCTCGCCCTTTTTTATTTGCTTGATCTGTGAGATGATGGTCTTTAGTGTTGCGACCGGTTTTAGTGCATCAAATTTCTCATTTGTTGGATCAACGCCATACAACCCGATGCCCAGTCGCACCATGTCGAGCTGGAATTGTGGAAGTCGCAGGATGCCTGGAGAATTAAGGATATGATAGATCGGTTTGTATCCGATTTTTTCAGCGATGCGATTTGCTGCGTCTGTGAATTTCTTCACCTGTTGTTCAGAGAAGGAATCGTGTTCGTGATCATCAGCACCCGCGAGGTGACTAAAGATGGACGCAACTTTCAGGTTCGGATGTTGCAGCAGGAGTTGGATCAGGTTATCGACATCATTCTCGTCAAAGCCGAGACGATGCATTCCCGTGTCGAGTTTGATGTGGATTGTGCTCTGACGTCCTGACAAGAAGTGGATATAGCTCTTGAGAATTTTAAAGCTGTAAATCTCCGGCTCAAGCTTGTTAGGCAACAGCAGGCCAAAACTTTCTTCCGAGGGATTCATCACCATAATCGGAAGGGAGATGTTATTTTTTCTTAAGTCGACACCTTCGTCCGCGTAAGCGACACCGAGGTAGTCGACTTTATGATATTGCACAATGTTAGCAATCTCCGCACTTCCGCTTCCATAGGCAAAAGCTTTCACCATCACCATGATCTTTGTGGATGGTTTGAGTTTCGCGCGAAAGAAATTCAGGTTGTGAACTACAGCTCCCAGATCAATTTCCATAATGGTGCCGTGAACTTTGCGCTGCAACACGGAGATGATCTTCTCAAATTCAAATACGCGCGCGCCTTTTACAAGGATTACTTCCTGTTGAATTTGATTTGTATCGAATGTGGAAAGAAAATCCAGAGTAGTGAGGAAGAACTGGGAATTCGCAGGAAACAGATTCCGATGTGCGGAAAGAATTTTACCGATTCCAACAAAGTGATTGATGCCATTTTTCGAAACAAGCTGCGCGATTTGTTTTGCGAGTTCGTCATCGGTTAAACCCGACTCCAGGATGTCCGACAAGATCAACCGCTTTTTACTTTTTTGATGCTGGTTTGCAAGGAACTCCAGGCTGATTCGGATTCCGGCAAGGTCGTTGTTATACGTGTCGTCAATGATCTGGCTTTGATTGATACCTTCTTTCAGCTCGAGCCGCATCGGCACAGATTGCAACGCCTGAATTTTTTCCTGGATCTCGTTTGGCTTGTAGCCGAGATGAAGCATCATGCAAATGCAATGGATCGAATTCTCGATCGATGCTTTATCGACAAATGGAATAGCAAGGGAAAACGAAGTTCCCTTAACAAAGAAGGTATGTTTGGTGCCATCCGATTTCACCTGTATTCCTGCGGTTGACGAGATGCCCCAGCTAAGGGTTGGAATAGTGGTTGCAGAAATCGCCTTGTCTATCGCCTTATGATCCTTGCAGTAGATGACAAGTTTACAAGAGACAAATAATTTTAGCTTCTCATTTATTTTTTGCTCCTGAGATGAAAATCCTTCATCGTGCGCGGAGCCGATATTCGTGAAAATTCCAAGTGTGGGTTGAATCACACGTTGAAGTTTCTCCATTTCATTCGGCAGTGAAATCCCAGCTTCAAAAATTCCAAGATCGTGATGAGGCTGCAACTGCCACACCGACAACGGTACGCCTAATTGGGAGTTGTAGCTTCCCGGATTCTTTGAAATTTTATAATCGGAGGAGAGCAATTGATATAACCATTCCTTTACGATTGTCTTTCCATTGCTTCCGGTGATGCCGATTACGGGAATCTCAAGCGATGAACGCTGGTGCGCGGCAATGGACTGGATGGCATCGAGCGCAGAACCTACCCGGATCACGTTCACATCTGATTGATGCGATAGAAAATCGTTTTGCTCCTCGACAACAAATTGACGCACTCCCTTTTCATACACATCAGCAATGTATGTGTGGCCATTGTGATGCCCGCCTTTGATCGCAAAGAACACACCTCCCTCTGCAGCCGTAGCTTTTCTGCTATCCGTAAACAACGATTTGATCGGTTGATCCAGATGCAACACTAGCGTCTTGCCGCGGGTAATTGATTGAAGTTGTGAAAAGAGGATCATGTTTTAAAAGAGTCGTGCTCCGTTCGGCACGGGCTTGTCGGGACTGCACAATACTACTGCGTTGTTCTCGTCTGCGAAACCTGTAACGAGTACTTCAGAAATAAAATTCGCGACCTGTTTCGGAGGGAAATTCACAACGCATACGACCTGCCTTCCGATCAATTGTTCAGCCGTGTAGTGCTTCGTAATCTGGGCGCTGGACTTCTTAATCCCTAGAGGACCGAGGTCAACGGACACCTTATACGCGGGCTTTTTCGCTTCGGGGAATGACGCAACATGGGTGATCGTCCCCACCCGAATATCGACTTTTTCAAAATCGGACCAGCTTATCATTGTGCTTTAAAAGCCTGAAATTACCCGCGAAAAGGGGATTTTTAAAAGAATTTTATATTTTGTTAAGGCCGCCTGCAGCAGAAAAAAGTTTTTTGACTGGTGATTATGCCTTTATTTTGTACTTTTCTGGAACCATTAAATAAAATTCTGGTAGTAAGTACGTTCACCTTGTCAATGAAAATTTCACTTCACCAAATTGCCGCTGTCATTTGCCTCATTGCAACGGCCGGTTTAACGACTGGTCAGGCGCAGGATGCAACGACTCAGGAATTTGAAATTACGGAGACAGAGCGCGAACGCTACGAACGCGACAAGATCATTTTCTCACCCGGTGGAGAAAGTGAAACGCGCTATGTTGGACCAAGGACTCAGCCAACAGGTTCATCCTCACCGAATCCAAAAGATTCTGTGTCTTCAGCACCTGCAACCAAACCTGCAGCTATTTTACCTTCAACACGCAAAGAAGCGTCAGGCAAGAACCCAACTAAGCAGATTCCTCCGAAACAGGATGATGACGCAATTCTCACGTTCAACTTCCTCTATTATATCATTCAGAAGTACAAATTGCAGGAGATTATCCAATAGGGCTTGCTTTTTTATTTAAAGTGCTATATTTGCAACGTTGTTGCATTTAAGCTGAATGATCCGATTTTCAATCTTTTTGTTTTTTGTCCTACTCGCAGGTTCAGCGAGCCGCGCTCAATCGTGCAACGAGGTTCTGCGCGGAATTGTGACGAATGAACAGGATCAAACGCTGCCAGGCGCAACGATTACCATAGACGCAGGAGCTGCCTCCATTTCATCTGATGATGGTTCCTTTACGTTCACGGGTCTGTGTCAGGGTAGAGTCGTGCTAACTGTCGAGTATGTCGGTTTTGAGAAGCATATCCAAACAGTTTCACTTCCGGTAAAGCGTACGATTACAATACGATTGAAAAGTCTGACGACTGAATTAGAAGGCGTAGTGGTAGAGGGTGACAGGCGAATGAATGCCGTGTCTCAGACAACTTCACTCTTATCGAAAAAAGAGTTGGAATCACTTCATGGAAGACCGTTGGGTGAGTCGCTGAAAGAAATTCCCGGAGTAAGCGCAATCCAAACAGGACCTTCGATTTTTAAACCCGTGATTCATGGGTTGCACAGTCAGCGAATTTTGATTCTGAACAATGGTATTCGCCAGGAAGGACAACAGTGGGGCATTGAACATGCACCGGAAGTGGACCCCTACATTGCGTCTAGCCTTGAAGTTGTAAAGGGAGCGGAGACCGTACGTTACGGCTACGATGCGATTGGCGGTGTCATCATTGTGAATCCACCGGCTCTGCATGAGGTGGAAAACCTTGGCGGTGAAATCAACGTGGGCTTCATGTCTAACAATCGAATGGGGGTAATCTCCGCGATGCTGGAAGGGCATATCGCAAAAAACGACAAGTTGAGCTGGAGACTTCAGACGTCAGCGAAAAAAGGTGGCGACTACCACGCAGCAAAGTACAACTTATCCAACACTGGTACACAAGAATTTAATTTCTCCGGAGCGCTTGGGTTTAAAGACGCACATCGCGGCTTTGAAGTTTACGTGAGCAGCTTTAACACAACATTGGGCATTCTTCGGGCGGCTCACACCGGAAATCTGCAAGACATACAAACGTCCATTGAGAGTGGTCGCCCATGGTATGTGCAGGATTTCTCCTACACCATTGAAAATCCCAAGCAGCGGATCAATCATCAATTGCTAAAACTGAAATCGTATTTCGATGTTAAAAATTTTGGGCGGATAAATCTTCTCTACGGGGGCCAGTATAATGAACGGAAAGAGTTTGATATCCGCAGATCCGGAAGATCTGACAGGCCTGCGCTTTCGATGAGTTTGTTCAGCAACGTGTTGGACGTTTCACTTGATCACGAAAAAGGCGAACACAGCGGAAGCATCGGAATTAACAGCACACTTAAATTCAATAAGAACGACACGGACCTCACGGGCATTACACCTCTAATTCCCAATTACAATCAGGCCTCTGCCGGATTGTTTGTGTTGGAAAAACTTCGCAGAAACCGGTGGACATTTGAAGCCGGTGGCCGGTATGACTATCAATATCTGGAAGTGTTGACCTTCAACGCGACCAAGGAGTTGGTAAAGCCTTCATTTGATTTCAACTTCTTTAGCGGCACCGTTGGAGTTGCCTATAAGATCAGTCAGCAGTGGAGGTACATTTCGAATTTTGGAATTTCCTCCAGGCCGCCACATGTGAGTGAGTTGTATTCGGAAGGACTGCATCATGGAACCGGATCTATCGAGGAAGGATTGATGCGCCCGAGCAATGATGTGCTTACGGACCAAAGCTTGATCCGGAAGGAGATGTCAAAGAAATGGATCAATACGTTGCAGTTCGGAGGAGAAAATCTCACGATGGACTTTTCGGTTTACTACAACCGGATGGATAATTACGTTTTCATCCGCCCGTATGAGACACGCCTGACTATTCGGGGATATTTTCCAGTGTTCCGATTTGATCAAACGGATGCAGTGTTAATGGGATCTGACTTTGGACTGAAGTGGGATATCAATAATCGATTTACCTACGCTACGAAGGTATCGTACGTTCACGCCACCGATGTGAAGAATGATGATAAACTGATTTTTATTCCTCCGGCCCTTTTTGACAACAGCGTGACGCTGAATTTTCCAAATGTCGATGCACTGGAAGGACTCCACCTGACGGTGAGCGCACCCTATACATTTCAACAGACTCGCGCGCCACGCGCTGTTTATCCGGAAGACATTCCCAATGACACCTCGAATAAAGTCTTTGACCTTGCGCCAGCGCCCGAAGGATTTGTGATGCTGAATGCGAGCGTTGGGTTTGACATTCCCATCGGAGAAAAAGAACTGGCAATTTCGCTGTCCGGAGAAAATCTGCTTAACAAATCATACCGCAACTACATGAATCGTCTTCGCTACTTCGCAGATGATACAGGAAGAAATTTTATTGTCAGACTATCGTACAACTTTTCAAACCATTAAACAATGCTTAAGAAAACTGAAGTCATCAGAACGATTCGATATGCCATTTATTCTGCCGCAGCACTCGCATTTGCAGTCGGAATTTCTTCGTGTGATGGCGATGATCCAGCGCCCGTAAATGAGGAAGAAGTGATCACCACACTTAATGTGACCCTTGCAACCAATGGAGGAGGCACGCCCGTAACCCTTCGCTTTTTTGACGCAGATGGTGATGGAAGCGGTGCGCCAGTAAAAACAGTCAGTGGAAATCTCGCAGCAAATAAAACATACACCGGAGTGATTACACTATCCGATGACTCAAAGTCTACTCCAGTTGATATAACGGAAGAAGTTGCAGAAGAAGCAGACGATCATTTATTCTGCTTTACCGTGACTGGCTCGAACTTGACAGTGACTGCTGTGGATAAGGATAGCAAGAATCTTCCAATCGGTCTTGCATCATCATGGCTCACTACTTCGGCAGGAAATGCAACAGTTAAGATCGTGTTGAGGCATCAGCCCGGAACAAAGACAGGTCAGTGTCCAGGCACTGGCGACACAGACGTTGAAGTTGACTTCAATGTGACTGTGCAGTAAAATAAAAAAGGAGCTCAGCGCTCCTTTTTTTATCTCTTGTCTTTTCAAATCCTAGGCTTCTTTCTTAACGAGAAAGTGTTCAAGATCTTGCAATTTAAGGACACCTTCGTAATACGCTTTTCCGAAAATTACGGCAAACACGCCCATGTCGTTGAGGCGTTTGATATCATCGATCCCCCGGATACCACCACTCGCCAAAATGCACATTTCAGGAAACTTATCAATGATCTGCTGATAGTAGTCAAATGCAGGGCCTTCGAGAACGCCATCACGTGATACGTCTGTCGACTTTACATACTTCAGTCCGCGCGAGTAGAAATAGTCAAGGTGTTCAAACAAGGTGAGGTTCGACTTGCGCATCCATCCGCGGAAAAGAAGTTCTTTGGTTTCCTTATTAATCACATCCGCGCCAAGTGTCATTTTCTCACGTCCGTATGAGATGATCCACGATGCAAATAATTCCGGATCCGTAACGGCAATACTTGCTGCGGTTACATAGGCTGCACCGTATTCAAACGCTTTGCTGATATCGCCATCAGAAGAAATGCCTCCCGTGAAATCGATCTTCAGGTCAGTGTGACCAGCAATTGCTTCGATAACGTGCCAATTTACCGGGCTGCCTTTTTCTGCTCCATCCAGATCAACGAGATGGACCACTTCAATGCCATGATCCTGAAAGCGCTTGGCGAGATCCAACGGATTTTCGTCATAAGCTTTTTCACTCGTAGGATCGCCCTTGCGCATCTTCACTACGTTCCCCTTTCGAATGGCGATGGATGGTATTACCTGAATCATTCTCTTTAACTATCAATTACTTGAGCGAAGTTACGATGCAAAGGTCAAACATCCACCGAAATCGTCCAAAAGACTGAAAAAATTGCGGCAGGCGAATTGCAATGACCGAGATTTATTATGTTTAATTTTGATACAAGGCAGTGCAAACGAATGAAATCAAAATGTACGTTTCCGCTGCACAATTAAAACCTCACTCTATGAGACCTTTTCATGTCGTGCTCACTATCGGTTTTTTGCTGCTGATTTCCATTGAAGGCCGATCGCAGGCAAAATTCCGGAAGCTTTCCAGCGTGATCAACCATCCATCGTTCAACACATACTCCCCTTACATCAGCGCGGATGCGAATGCTATTGTGTTTATCTCAGATAACGCTGAAGACAATGAAGAGGTGCCTTTCTACACCTTACGTGGAAATTCAGATTGGATTGAGCCGATCATGCTGCCGAAGCACATCTACACCCGCTTGAATTCCAAACGTGGATACGCGTTGAGTGCTGACGGGAAAAAACTTTTTTACTCCACACTAAAGACGCCAAGCGTGGGCGGCTTTGATATCTCCATGAGTGAGCTGAAAGGAACATCGTGGGGGCAACCAACAAACCTTGGTCTGCCCGTCAACTCGAAGGAACATGAGGGAGCTCCCTCTGTTTCAACAGACGGGAATACGATGTACTTCATGCGTTGTTCGCAGATGGATCAGACAAAAGCGCAGGGCTGCAAACTTTTTGTGACAAAGAAAAAAGTAAATGAACAATGGGGTGAACCGCAGGAATTGCCGGCTAGCATAAACACGGGAAACTCTCAGACACCGCGTATCATGGCAGATGGCGAGACACTCATTTTCGCTTCCGACAAAATGCCGGGCAACAAAGGTGGAATGGATCTCTACATGTCAAAGTTTGTGAATGGCAGCTGGAGTGCACCGAAAGCAATGGACTACGTAAATACGAACCTCGATGATCAGTATGTCACCGTTGCTGCCCTCGGCAGATATCTGATACGTGACACAAAAGGTCCCCGTAAAAACGAGATCGTGGAATATCTTATTCCAACCGACATGCGTCCGAAGGGAATGATGAAGATCGATGGTAAAGTTACGGACGCGGCCGGTAATGGCGTGTCATCGTATGTGGCAATCTTCGATTTGACAAACGGCAAACGTGTTTACAACGGCCGATCTTATGCTGATGGATCCTTCATTGTGTATGTGATGGAAGGAAGTAAGTACGAATTATCGATCGATCCCGAAGAAGATCGACTGACATACTATTCGAAACAGTTTGATCTTACATCAGACAAGATTCCACAGGTTGAGAAGGTCTCGGCTGTAATCAAGCCGATCAGCAAAGGCGATGAACTTTCGCTCGATGGGATTTCATTCAAGCCGGGCACCAGTGAAATTGATTTGCGCGCGTCCTCATCGGCAATTCAAAAGTTCATGCGTCTCGTAAAAGGAAATCCGGATGCTAAGTTTGAAATTCAAGCACTCCTTACAGGATATGAGGAGGATTCTGTGCAATCCAACCTTGATCTCACCGAGATGATTGTCGATTCGGTCGCAGCAACCTATGATGAAATTGACTCACTTGGTCAGCTTTACCAGGCGGATACGGTCTATGTGAAGATAACCTATCACAACAATCGTACATGGCAGCAGGCCCAAGCACTGGCAGATTATTTCGTCAGCCAGGGAGCTAAGCCAGGAAATTTCTCGGTGTTTGGAAATGCAATTCCGGCTACGGTGCCAGAGGAGAAAAAGTTAGTGCTAAAGGCGAGAGTGAAAAATCCCTAAATCCCCTAAACGCCATTTGAATGCACTTGCTCAATTAACATGTGCTTCTTTTCAGTAGCGAAACTTTAATTCGATAAATAAAGAAAAGGGATTTCTCCGCGAACTCCGCAACTCAGCGCCTCTGCGTTGAACTACTCATTCCAAGAGAACGGAACAGCAACAAGTGTCTTATCCCAGATTAAAACCATCTCGGCATCTTCACCTGTTTTCTCGAAAGAAATGGTGAATTGTTCAAACACCTGGTCTTGCTGAAGAGGCTTCACGACTACGCTTAGAACATCGCGCGCAGGGTCACGGTTTGCTTCGGCCTTGGAGTTGATTCCCCATTGACCATATTCAGAATTAAAAATGATCGTCCAGATCTCGGGACCAGGAATCGTCCAGAGCGAGTACTTGCCAGCTTTCAATGTCTGGCCTTCGATTGTCAGGTCTTTGTTTGTCTGGAAGGTAGTGGATTCGTTCGCACCAGTGCGCCAAACCTTGTCATAAGGCACGAGTCCACCGAAAATTTCTCTTCCTTTTTTGTAAGGCCTGTTGTACAAAACTTTCACGGTCAGTTCTCCTTGAGTAAAAGTTTCTGTGTCCTCAGGGCTGAATGACTTTGCTTTCTTCACATTGAAATAGCCGATTATGGCAACCAGCGCCACAATCACTACAACTCCAATCAAACTAAATATCAGAAACTTCTTCATGCCTTAAATGTTGGTGTTTTAACGGGCTGCAAATCAATCAGTTTTACGAATAAACAAATTTTAATTCTTTCGGTAAAAATTACCTTAATCCAACTATTTTTACGCTTCCTTAAATTCTATAAGACTATGAACCTCGACTGGTGGCCATTTTTTGTAGTAGTTGCTTTGTTTATCCTTGCCATTGCTTCGCCATGGATCTTCCCTAACAAGACTGTTAGCAAAAACAAGCACGATAACAAGTTCTAAGACATTTAGTTCCCTTTTACGATGAACGTCTGTGTCTTCTGTGGCTCAAGCACGGGCAAAAACCCGATTTTTGCTCAAGCAGCCAGGGAGCTGGGCGTATTACTTGCCAGGAATTCGCATAGCCTTATCTACGGTGGTGGCAGGGTCGGGTTGATGGGTGTCATCGCAGATTCTGTAATGGAGCACGGAGGTGAAGTCATCGGTGTCATCCCGCAATTTTTGATGGATCGCGAAGTCGGTCATAAAAGCATAACCAAACTTGAAGTTGTCCAGAGCATGCACCAGCGAAAGCAGCGCATGGCAGATCTATCAAATGCGTTTGTTGCCATGCCAGGTGGATGGGGCACTTTGGAAGAAGTAGCCGAAATTCTTACATGGCGTCAGCTCGGTCTGATCAGTAATCCGGTGATACTTCTCAACATCAACAATTTTTTCGGTCCCCTCATCAGTCAACTCAATGCGATGTTTGACGAAGGCTTCGTACGAAAAGAGTATTTGGATAATCTTCGCATTGCGAATGTCCCCCAGGAAGTTCTTTCCTTAATAATACCCCCGGACGGGTTAAAGGTTTCTCAGTAAAAATTGTCTTATATTGAAGTTGCTGGATTTCCAGACGCTCTATGATACGAAGGTTTTTCCTGTGTGGATGCCTGTGCTTATTTTCCTTTGACATTTGGTCTCAGGCCCTCGGATTTTCACTTGCGGATGGTAAGACGAAGGTGCAATTTCCAATTGAAATTTATAATAATCTGATTGTTGTACCTGTCGTTTTGAACGGTGCTCTCCCTCTCAAATTCATTCTCGATACGGGTGTTAGAACATCCATCCTCACCCAAAAAGCATTTACTGATATTTTGAATCTGTCGTACGCGCGAAAGTATACCATCTCCGGACCCGGAGGCGAAAAACTTATTGATGCATATATCACAAACAACGTCTCACTTGAACTGCCAGGCGTACTCGGACGCGGCCATGCCTTACTGGTGCTAGAAGAAGACTACCTCGAATTACGTAACTACATGGGTACCGATGTTCACGGCATTCTGGGGTATGAGTTGTTCAGCCGGTTTCTTGTGAAAATTGACTATGAAAAAAAGGTTCTTACGTTGATGGCGCCAAACCGATTTAAGCCGGGACGCAAATACGAAGTGCTGCCCATCCGTATTGAAGACACTAAACCCTATCTCACTACTCCTGTTGTTCTTGCTGACGGCACGCAGTTCACTGCCAAACTTCTTATGGATACAGGTGCAAGTCATGGCCTGATGCTTGATCCCGCAACAGACACGAGAATTACTGTTCCTGACAAACGGATCAGCAGTACAATTGGTCGCGGGCTCGGTGGCGAAATTACTGGTCAAATTGCTCGTATTAAAGCCATGCACTTGGGTAAGTACGTTCTGGAAAATCCCATTGCAAACTTTCCGGATCCGAATAGTTATTTCGATAGTCTAAAACTTGGTAGAACAGAACGTAACGGATCGATTGGTGGAGAAGTATTGAGCCGCTTCAAAGTTGTATTCAATTTTTCACGAGAACAGATTTACATCCGGAAAAATCATTCATTTAAAAAAGGATTTCACTACAACCTGAGTGGACTCACGGTTAAAGCCAAGGGTTCAAAACTCAACGTCTTTGAAGTCACTGAAGTCCGCAAAGGCTCAGTCGGTGAAAAAGCAGGAGTGCTGGAAGGAGACCTGCTTTACACGATCAACGGCATCAATGTCAGTGAACTCGACCTTAACCTCATCAACGGTTTTTTCAACCATCGCGTTGGCAAGAAACTGAACCTCGTTCTGAGCAGAAAGGGCGAGCGTTACAAAACTGAAATCAGGCTCGAAGACCAAATCTAGCTAAACGCCAGTCTGGCAAATTGCCCTTTACGCTTTCGATAAGCGGAGTACAAATACTCTTGAGCCTTTCGTAAACGCAGGGAGTTGCGAATCGTAGTGTATAAGGATTCAGGAGAAAAATTCTGTTTTAGAATATAGTCGAGAACACACGTTGTCTGAGCAGCTTCCTGGTAATTCGAATTCTTTAGAATCGTGATGGGAATATTCTTCGTCTTGCGCGTTTTGTTTAACGTTTCGACCGCAAGTGCCATCTCAGCTTTACCAATATTGTCATCGATCAGCACGAAATTCGGTGTGAATTTCATCAGGCGCTCTTCCACGCTACGAATATCGAAAGCTATTTCAGTAATGATTTTGCGCCCCTTGATCTGATTGACCTTCTCAAGCGTTTTTCCCATGTCAATCGGATTATTTCCAATCAACAGTACATTCAACGGTTCACTACCGCGCGACAGATCAATTTTTGTTTCCATAAAAGCCAGGGACTATAGACTACAGTATATAAACGATATAACTCACCTAACAAGTTTTCGGCCAACCCTCTTTTTTTAAAAATTTATAACGAAATCCTTTATCCTTTTTCCAAATTGAAACGAAATTCATCGTTTCTGAGACACGTAATCATCATTGGAGGCGGCATCGCTGGCCTTATCTCCGGAATTCAGCTTCGCAAGCGAGGAATTCCGTGCACGCTCTTTGAAAAAAAATCATACCCGCTTCATCGCGTTTGCGGGGAATACATTTCAAACGAAGCATTGCCCTTTCTCAAACGGGAAAATTTATTTCCTGAGAAATTTTCTCCACCCCACATTAATGAATTTTTACTCTCATCAGTAACCGGAAAAGTGTCAACACTACCCCTTGACCTGGGCGGATTTGGCATCAGCCGATTTTCATTTGACAACTTTCTTTTTGAAACCGCAAAAAATGCAGGTGTCGAAGTTAATGTTGAAACGGAGGTCAATTCGGTAAGATTCGAGGAGAATCACTTTTATGTGGATGCAGCCAATAAAATCATGGAGGCGGATGTCGTAATCGGTGCCTTCGGTAAGCGATCAAAACTGGATGTTGTTCTAAAGAGGTCGTTTGTTCAAAAGCGTTCACCATTTGTTGGCGTGAAATACCACGTGCGGAGCGATCATCCCGTTAACCAAATCGCGTTGCACAATTTTCAAGGTGGATATTGCGGAATCAATTCTGTTGAGGATGGAATATTCAATATTTGTTATTTATCTGAACGGGAGAACGTGAAAAAGTTTGGCTCTATCGAGGCTATGGAGGAAAACGTGCTGCATCAGAATCCGCACCTCAAACACATTTTTACGAATTCAGATTTCTTGTTTCAAAAGCCGGAAGTAATCAATGAGATCTCGTTCGAGACGAAATCGCCTGTTGAAGACCATATCTTGATGACCGGTGATTCGGCCGGAATGATTGCCCCGCTCTGTGGCAACGGTATGGCTATTGCAATTCACAGTGCCAAAATTGCCGTTGAAATAATTTCTGATTTTACTGTTGGAAAAATTTCGCGGTCCGAAATGGAAAGACGGTATACGGTAGAATGGCGAAAAAATTTCTCGAAACGGCTGTGGCGCGGCCGAAAGATTCAATTGCTGTTCGGAAACGCAGCCTTGTCGCAGGCCGCAGTAAATCTTGTGCTTCACTCAAAATCGCTCGCCAACTTTCTTGTGCGAAAAACACATGGACAGCCATTCTAATTTTGGAAGGAAGTTTATAGAATTCTTTCTAACTTTTCACTGCACCAACTAAACCTTTATGAATCGTAACGACTTTTTAAAGTCCCTCGGGTTAATTACCGTGGGCTCAACTTTTGGATCATCCATCCTTACATCCTGTTCTGGTAAACAAGCTAGCGAATCGAACTCCGACACCACAGCCACGGCATCAACGGCTAAACCGAAAGATATGTTCTTTAAAATTTCTCTCGCAGAATGGTCTCTGCATAAAACACTTTTCGATGGCAAGCTTGACAACCTCGACTTTCCAGCGAAAGCGAAAAATGATTTCGGAATTTCAGCTGTTGAATACGTCAACCAATTTTTCAAGGACAAAGCGAAAGATCAGGCTTACCTCACTGAACTCAAGAAACGTTGTGATGACAACGGTGTTACAAGTGTGTTGATCATGATCGATGGAGAGGGCGGACTCGGTGATACGAAAAAGAACGAGCGCGCTAAAGCCGTTGACAACCATAAGAAGTGGGTGGAAGCTGCAAAATTTCTCGGGTGTCACTCCATTCGCGTGAATGCCTATGGCGAAGGATCTGCTGAAGAAGTCGCGAAAGCTGCAACTGACGGCCTTCGTTCATTATCTGAATTCGCGAAAGATTTTAACATCGGAATTATTGTTGAAAATCATGGCGGCTATTCTTCCGATGGCCAATGGCTCAGCAACGTGATTGCAGGAACGCAAATGCAAAATTGTGGAACGCTTCCTGACTTCGGAAATTTCTGCCTGAAGCGTGAAGGTGATAAGTGTGTTGAAATGTATGATCGATACAAAGGTACCGAGGAGCTGATGAAGTATGCCAAAGGCGTTAGCGCAAAAGCGTATGATTTCGATGAGCAGGGAAATTGTATCGAAACCGACTACTCGCGAATTCTCCCAATCGTAAAGAATGCGGGCTACACTGGCCACATCGGAATAGAATACGAGGGAAGCAAGCTTTCGGAAGAGGAGGGAATCCGCGCTACCAAAGCTTTGTTGGAAAGAATCGGTTCACAGATAAGCTAGAATCCACCCTGGATGGCCTGAATCACCTGGGATGCATCGAGGAAGTGATAAATAAAAAATGCATTGAGACATGTGGCTGAAATAATATTCAGCCACATTGTTTTTGTATAGTCGGCTTCAGATCGGTCTTTTAAGACCTTAGCAAACCAGTAGAAGAAAAATAACAGTACTGGCGCAAGCGCAGTGAGAAAGGTCAAGGTGTAACGTCCTTGATAGTATTGTTGAAAATAAATCACGAAGCCAGCCATCGCGATAGCAAAAAATGCTGCTGCGAAGTAGAACGTGCCCTTGATCCCCAGCATCCTGCTAAAGGTGTTGTCTCCTCTTTTTGCATCTTCTTCGTGCTGGTAGACTTGTGTTAATGGATAATTTGCCCAAAGCATCAGGCTTGTCAGGAGTCCGGCAAAAATCAGTTGAGGCTTTAGGGTGTTTTCGAGAGCCAAATCATTAACACCAACATAGCACATCATGAAAGTGAAGATTCCCTGGAAAATTCCGGTAATTACCCATCCGGTGATGGCATACTTCTTTAACCGGATTGCCGGGTGGCTGTAAACTTTTGACACCAGACCGTAGACCAGAAGCATTAGTGCGAAAGTCAGGTTGATTGTCAGATAGCCGAGGGTAATAGCAGCAGCGTCAAAAAGCAGAGCAAGGTAGTATAAGCCTGTGTTGACAGGTGGAGGATTCTTCAATCCGCCTATACTCTTTTCATCTTTGTCGAAGTAGCTGTTGTACCCATTGCTGGCAGGATACAGGAGGAAGTGTAAAATGAAGAAGACCCATCCCATGCGAGGGCCGTTCAGATTTGGAGAAACCGAGAGACTGAATAGAAATATCGGGAGCAGGAAGAATGAAAACGGAATCCGCAGGTGCAGCCACGAAGAACGACTCAACATAATTGACAATTTGAAACAAATTAACGGTTTTTTGACTTATAATTGGATGTCATGAGTTACATCACTGCTATCGGAACGGCCAATCCAGAGCATCGTTTTAGTCAGGCAACGATTGCCGATTTTATGCTTCGAACCATGACGCTGCACAACGGTGATTCGAGAAAGCTCAAGACGATCTTCAAAGCAAGTGGGATTGAATATCGCCATAGCGTTATCGAAGACTATGGCAAGACAAACGATTTTAGCTTCTACTCTCAGGCTGACGATTTCGAACCAGTTCCTACCACCGAAAAAAGAATAAATCTCTTTCGTGCAAATGCGGTTCAATTGAGCAAATCAGCCGTTGAGAATTTATTGCAGCGGTACAAGACCGTTCAGCTGCAGGATGTGACGCACCTGGTAGTGGTATGTTGCACGGGCATGTATGCGCCAGGTCTGGACATCGATCTTGTGAAACAACTTCAATTGAAGTCAACCGTGCAGCGCACCGCTGTGAACTTCATGGGATGTTACGCAGCATTCAACGCATTGAAGATTGCTGATGCGTTTTGCAAAAGTGATCCTTCCGCTAAAGTGTTGATTGTTTGCACGGAATTATGCAGCCTGCATTTCCAACGCGAAGGAACAGACGATAACATTCTGGCCAACGCTTTATTTGGCGATGGATCTGCAGCGCTGCTGGTGGAGCATCAAACGAAAAGTCGGTTGAAATTAAAACTGGAAAATTTTCACAGTGATCTCTCAAAAGATGGGGAAGAATTTATGGCGTGGACGGTTGGCGACCTTGGCTTCGAAATGAAATTGTCCGCGTATGTACCTGACATCATCAGAGGCGGAATAAAAGATTTGACGGATTCATTGCTGAAAAAGATCTCTAAAAGCCTGAATGACATTAAGCATTTCGCGATTCACCCCGGTGGAAGAAAAATTTTACAGGCAATTGAGACCGAGCTCGGCATTGATCGCCAAAAAAATTCAGCAGCGTATAAGGTGCTTGAACAATTTGGTAACATGTCGTCACCTACTGTGTTGTTTGTTCTCAACGAAGTTATCAATTCGCTTAGCCCCGCGAATAAAGATGAACGCATACTGAGCTTTGCTTTCGGCCCCGGATTAACACTCGAAAGCATGGTACTAAACATCGAAAGTATTTAAGCATGCCAGACTTTTCCGTTCGCGCGTATGATGAAGAAATGATGGATGACCTCGATTGTAAAGGCGAAGTCATTCATCAGACGTTGAAGGAACTTGAAACCATCAACACGCTGCTCGGTGGAAACTATGTTACGATCAATGGAATCTCCAAACTGATAAGTCACGCGCGGGTAAAACACTTTTCCCTGGCCGACCTGGGCTGTGGCGGAGGGGATATCCTTCGACTGATAAGACGGTGGGCGCAAAGACAAAACATCAAGGCAGAACTCTTCGGCATCGATGCCAATCCAAACATTGTTGAAGAAGCAAGACAAAGCACACCAACTTCATACGACATTACTTTCCAGGCGCAAAACATCTTCTCTGATGAATTTCGATCACGCTCATTTGATATCGTTACGGGAACATTATTCTTTCATCACTTTACAAACGAGCAGCTCACTGCATTCTTCCGGCAATTGAGATCACAAACGCAAATTGGTTTTGTCATCAATGACATCCATCGTCACTGGTTCGCGTATCATTCGATTAAATGGCTCACCCAATTTCTTTCAAAGTCTCCGATGGTACAAAACGATGCTCCACTTTCAGTTCTCCGCGCGTTTCGAAAACAAGAGCTGATTGAGATTTTAAAAAACGCAGGGATAACAAGCTATTCAGTCCGTTGGATGTGGGCGTTTCGCTGGCAGGTAATCGTCTATTCGGCCTAGTTATTCTGGCACAGTTTTCGTAAAGATCAGGTAATCAACCATCACATCCGATGCAAAAAATACTTGTCATGATGTTCGCAGCGATGATGTTCACTGCCTGTACGTCAAGCAAACTGGGCAAAAAGGTGAATGAACCTTTCCAGGGAAATGCCTATGAATCGAACAACCGTTTCTTTCGTGGAACGGGAAGAGGTGAAAGCTCTGCCGATAACATCGCGCGAAGCAAAGCAGACCTTGAGGCAAAGGCCGAACTCGCAGGGCAGGTCAATACAACGATGAAGCAAGTTGCTGATCAATACCTCGGTCAGACCGAGAATGCCAATGCTGCCGATGTTGCAGATAAATTTCAGAGCCTCGTACGTCAGGTGATGAACACAGAGATTGCAGACCTGAGGAAAATTGGTGAGAAAAAATATTTCAACGACAAGGAAAACAAGTATACTGTCTTCATCGCCTACGAAATCAAGAAGAATGCAATGCTGCGCTTCATGAAGAAGATGGCAAAAACTGATCAGACAATCGATGAACGCCAGCGCGCGGTGATTGAGAAGATTATCGATGAGGAGATTGAGAAAGCGGATAAGGAAGATAATTAAAGCCACAAGCTGCAGGCTTCAAGCTGCAAGTCTGTGAGCACTCCGTTGGTTAACGCTCACCCAGGCTTGCAGCTTGAAGCCTGTAGCTTGTAGCTCTTCCCATGCAACCCCAGCCACCCATTCCGCGTCTTAAGGTAACAATACACACCTTAAGCCATGAAAAACCTTTTCCTCGCCATTCTTACCTTATGCGTAGTGTCCGTTGCCCTCGCGCAGGACGGTGATTTCCACCTTGACAATGTTTACAAAATCGACAAAAGGGGAACGATCGATCTTTCGTCCTCCGATGCCAAAGTTTATATCACCGGCTCGCTTCGGCCTGACGTTCATGTGAAAATTGATCGATCGGTTGAGACCAAAGGTATATATAACTCGCGGGAAGAATTTACTGTTGACGTTGAGACGGTGGGAGGAGACCTGCGTATTCGCGAGCGTTCCAACAGTCAGATGAATGGTTTAATCACGTATCAGCGTGAAGACTATAAAATTCAGATTGAAGCACCCGAAGGTGTTACCCTGAGTATTCGTGGCGATGATGGCGATTACTTTATCAAGAATATCAATGGATCGATCAGCATGAGCCTGGATGATGCCGATGCGCAGCTTAGCGCGTGTAAAGGGAATACGTTCACTTTCCGTATAGACGATGGAGATATTCGTATGGACGAGGGACGCGGCTCCCTCGAAGTGGATGCTGATGATGCCGACATTGTCGTTTACAAAGGACAGTTTACTTCTATCGATGCGAACAGTGACGATGGCGATATCATCATTCAGACGTCACTCGTGGACAATGGTCAATATTCGTTCCGATGCCAGGATGGGCTTGTGTCGCTGGATGTAACAGGCGGAGGTGGGGAATTCACAGTTCACCATGACGATGGCCACATTAACACCTCTGGCGATTTCAAAACGACATATGAAACTGAAGACCTGACACGCCTGACGTTAGCGCGGGGTAATGCAAAGGTTACGGTACGAGCAGATGACGCCCGCGTGAAACTGGGAACGGGGAATTAAGCTGAAAGCGTAAAGCCGAAAGCTCAAAGCAATCGCACCAAACCGAAAATCAGCCACGCTAGGGAAGAGATTACCGTAAGGCCGAATCTGCTTTAAGCTTTTAGCTTTCTGCTTTAAGCTTTTCAGATGTCACAAATTTTAATCGAAGCATTTAGCGATTCTAGCGGATTAGCCTTCGCTGGAATAAACTCTTGTGCTACGTGGCCCTTAAATCCAGTTTCAGCAATCGCTTTCATGATGGCTGGATAATAGAGTTCCTGCGTCTCGTCAATCTCGTGACGGCCAGGAACACCACCGGTATGATAATGCGCAATGTACTTGCTGTACTTTCTGATGGTAGCAATCACATCGCCCTCCATGATTTGCATGTGATAGATATCGTACAATAATTTGAATTGGTCAGAGCCAGTTTTCTCACAAAGTTTTGCGCCCCACTCGGTGTGATCGCATTGGTAATCCTTATGATCGACCTTGCTGTTGAGCAACTCCATCACAATTTTAATATTATGTTTTTGTGCAATCTTCAATACCGGGTCAAGGCCTTTCGCGCAATTTTCCAATCCTTGCTCATCGGTTAGTCCATTACGGTTACCGGAAAAGCAAATGAGATTTTTTAACCCCGCATCGGCAGCTTTAGGTATCGCGACCGAATATTCTTTCAGGAGTTGTTCGTGAAGTGTTGGATCGTTGAAGCCGCGGTTCAGCCCGATGGAACTTCCATAGCCCATCGCGCACGTCATGCCGTGCTTCAGAACGACTGGCCATTGATCCGCGCCAAGTAACTCAACGGAGGCAATGCCCATTCCTTTAGCCGCGATTACCAATTCCTCCAACGGAATTTTTCCATAACACCATTGGCAAACCGAGTGATTAATATTTCCTTTCACAGGGTGAACGTTTAAGTTTTCGAGAGACTTTGAAAACGCAGGGAGCGTGATGGATCCGATCGTGCTGGCCGCTATCGTTTTAATGGCTTGTTTTCTGGTCAGTTTCATTTTTTTTAAGAATAGGTGATTCACACCATAACAAATTACCATTCTTTGACAGATGGCACAACTTTGGAGCCCGGAAATGTGCCTAATGGTTGCAGACTTTCGGCAAAAGGTAGTTTTGGTTTGCGAATTGATAATAAATTGCAGCCACATTCAAGAATTCCACTTGCCAATGGCGTTTGACTAGATGATCAGGGTTTATACGATATCGAAAGGAAAGATCGAGCAGCATAAAAATCCACCGCTGGAGGATGTGCTGGAGCTATCCAACATTATCTGGATCGACCTTCAGTCGCCCTCCCAACAGGAACGCAAATTCGTTGAGACGCACTACAAAATCGAATTCTTTACCTCACAGGAACTTCAGGAGATTGAAAGCAGTTCGCGTTTTCTTGAAACCGAAGAGACGATCGAAATAAACCTGGGCTTCGTCAGCAGCGATCAGGAGCTTTTTGTGCAAAACGTCACCTTTATCCTGAAAGGGAATATTCTCTTCACCTATCGACAAGGTGACAGTAAAATTTTTGCGGAGGCAGTGAGACGGTTGAAGTCGATGAATACAGAGACAAAAGAACACGGCCTCGACATTTTTCTCACGATGCTCGAAGCACGGATCGATGGCGATGCCGATCTGATTGAAAGCATAAACCGAAAGCTGAATACCGTAAGTAAAGAACTTTTATCACGCAAAACACTCGATCAGGACCTGCTGCTCGGTATCGCGCAACTTCAGGAGAATGTCATGCTTCTGCACGAAACCATCACAGAAAAACAGCGTGTAGTCAGCTCGTTGATTCGCATTCCCGAATTCAATAAGATTGAAAACGAACGGCTAACGATTATCATTCGTGACATCGCCTCACTCCTGCAGCACTCCCAGTTCAGTTCCGAGCGCCTGGAGTACATGCAGAATACTTTCCTGGGTTTGGTTAATATCGAACAAAACCAGGTGATTAAAATATTCACGGTGGTGACAGTCGTGTTTATGCCTCCAACGTTGATCGCAAGCATCTATGGAATGAACTTCGTACACATGCCCGAGTTGAAGTGGCTTGCAGGTTATCCATTCGCGATAGGACTGATGGTTTTTTCTTCGCTGGTGTTTCTGTGGTTTTTTAAGAGGAAGAAATGGCTGTAGAGGAGGAGCTGGGAGCTGCGAGCTTCGAGCTTCAAGCCTGGGCGTGCTCACGGTACTGCGTCATGCCAACTATAATTTTCTGATCAGGGTATTGCCCTGTCGATTATTCTAGCAGACTTGCAGCTTGTAGCTTGCAGCTTGAAGCCTGAATCTTGCAGCCCGAACTTTGCAACCTGAACCCTGCAGCCTTTTAAAATAGTTATCCACATCCCTCAAACATTTCGCCCGGCTTTCTACCTTCGCAGCAGAACGAGCTTCACGTGCAAAAGAAATTACAACATATTGCCATCTGCGGAAATATTGGGTGTGGTAAAACGACACTAACGGGAAAACTTGCCAAACACTACGGCTGGCAGGCTCTTTATGAATCCGTTGATGAGAACCCATACCTGCGCGATTTTTATGGCGACATGCCCCGCTGGGCTTTTCACGTGCAGATATTTTTTCTGAACAGCCGTTTTAAACAGGTCAATGAAATTCGCGATAATAACAAGCCTACTATTCAGGATCGCACCATTTACGAGGATGCGTATATCTTTGCCGCGAATCTTTACAAGAGTGGATTCATGAATGATCGTGATTACGAAAGCTATCATGACATTTTCAATTCCATGATTAAATTTGTTCCGCCACCCGATTTGCTGATCTATCTGAAAGCCGATATTCCGAAGCTGGTGAGTCAAATTCAAAAACGTGGCCGCGATTATGAGGATGCCATTCGCCTGGACTACCTTAAAAATCTCAACCAGCATTACGAGAAATGGATCAGCAATTACAATCTTGGAAAGCTTTTGGTCATCGATGTAAACCACCTCGATTTCGTAGAGAACGTTGAAGACTTTGCATACATCGTCAATAAGATTGATTTCGAAATCAACAACCTGTTCGAATCATAGGCCATCTTTTTTTTCCTGCGCTAAGCCAGTTGTGTTTGGGATTTGTATCTTCGGTTAATGGAAAGGTTCTTCTCTTTACACCCTCACATGAGCCTCATTAGCAAATTCTGGCTTTGCTGTTTCATTCTTTCCGCAAACACTTCAATTTTCGCGCAGGAAATCGAACCGGATTCGGTCGTATTTCTTGACGAGCTTATCGTGCCCGGCAACAAGATCGTTGAACCTCGTAGCAAGGTTGCACAACAAGTATACATAATGCCTGCCACAGAGCTACGAATACTGAATTCGCAAACTATGGCTGACGTGCTGAGCAACTCGGGTGTTGTTGGCGTTCAAAAAAGCCAGCAGGGTGGAGGCAGTCCTCAACTGAGAGGCTTTGAAGCAAGCCGTGTGCTGCTGATGGTCGATGGTGTCCGCATGAACAATCTTATTTACCGCGCGGGTCATTTGCAAAATGTGATCACTATCGATAACACTGTGCTCGACAATGTTGAGATTCTTCTTGGTCCCTCGTCAACCAGCTATGGGTCGGATGCACTTGGTGGTGTTGTGAGCATGCGGACAAAGGGTCCAAGACTTCGCGGTGACGGTACATCAATGGTCAGCGGTAGTGGCTTTTATCGCTATGGCTCCGTTAACAATGAACAAACAAGACATCTCGATTTCAACATTGCCTTTAAAAAGTTTGCGTTGTTTACGGGAATGACCTCGAGCGACTTTGGTCATCTGCGAATGGGAAAAAAGATAAACCCATCGTATGGTGAACCCTTTGGTTTGCGAAATGTTTTTGTACAGCGATCAGCGGATAATGCTTCGGATGTCCTGGTGGGAAACAACAACCCCTATGTTCAACGGTTCAGTGGTTACTCACAAAGTGACTTCATGCAGAAAATACTGTACAAGCCCTCTGCAAAGTTTTCACATCTTTTAAATTATCAGCATTCGATGTCGAGCAACATTCCGCGGTATGATCGTCTCACCGATCCTGAAGGTGATGGCTTGCGTCACGCGGAGTGGTACTATGGTCCCCAGGAGCGCTTTTTGGGTTCGTACGAGCTTGGTGTAAACGCTTTAGGATCGCTCGCGGATGAAATGAAGCTTATCGCGAGTTATCAGCACGTTAGCGAAAGCCGTCATGACCGGAGATTCGGTCAGAATTTTAGACGACATCAACTGGAGTCCGTTGACGTAGCCGGACTGACTATTGATTTTGTAAAACATTTTAATAAGTCTCAACTGCGATATGGATTTGATTCGCAGCTCAACTGGCTGCAATCAACTGCTTATAGAGGCAACATTGTGGCATGGTCCCGTGGTCCGGCAGACACGCGGTATCCAGGTGGAGGCAGCAAGATGAATTACTTCGCTCTTTATTTGACGGACATTCACGACTTGTCACAGAAACTCACGCTCAATTCAGGTGTTCGCGTGGGAATCTCTTCACTCAACGCAAGGTTTGCTGACGATACTTTCCTGGCGTCAAACTTCCAAGACTTTGATCAACAGAACGAATATGCGAGCGGCAATCTTGGATTGATCCTTCGACCAAATGGAAGTTGGAAATTTTCGTTGCTAAGCAGCACCGGCTATCGCGTTCCTAATATTGATGACCTCGCTAAAGTTTTTGAGACGAAAGCAGGAGAGTTGCTCATCGTCCCAAACCCAGACATCAAGCCAGAGCAAACTGTAAATTTGGATTTGGGCGTGACTACCTTTATTTCTGATAAAGTGCGATGGGAAAACAACGCATTCTATACTTCCTTTTATAACGCAATCGTACTCGATGACTTCACGTTAAATGGAAACCCAAGCATTGTTTATGAAGGTCAGCCAACGCCCGTAGTTGCCAATCAAAACAAAAGACGCGCGCGAATCGTGGGAATATCCTCTGTGCTAAGTGGTACACTGTCTAAACATTTTTTACTAAAGGCTTCATACAATCTCACAAAAGGCAGAATTATTTCTGAGAACAGACCTCTTGACCACATCCCTCCTGCGTTTGGGCGCATTGACATTAATTATCGAAAGAAGAAAATTGAAAGTTCTGTCTTTGTCAATTTTAATGGTTGGAAACGCATTGAAGACTACTACTTAAAAGGCGAAGACAATGAACAATATGCAACGCCAGAGGGAATGCCTTCATGGTACACTATAAATCTTCGGGCGGGTTATAGCTTGAACAGCTACGTAGTGCTGCAAGTGGGTATTGATAATTTGCTTGACCTTCAATACCGAACCTTCGCATCAGGTATCAATGCTCCAGGAAGAAATTTCTTTGGAACGGTTCGAGCAACTTTTTGAGTTGTCCTACCTCGCGCCTTAGCGGCTTTGCACTAAAAACCATATCTTTCTCAAAACCTGATCCCTTGATCAATCTCTTTTCGTTTACATTTTCTCAAGCTGAATTTCTTCTATTTCTTACGGTAGCTGTTCTCATCGGTATGTCGAAGACGGGCGTACATGGTGCGGGGATGATGGCGGTTCCATTGCTTGCATCAATCTTCGGTGGCCAGCTTTCTTCAGGAATTCTATTGCCCATGCTTTGCATAGCAGATATTTTCGGAGTGTGGTATTACCATCGACATGCGTCATGGGAACACTTGAAGAAGTTATTCCCGTGGGCAGTGGTAGGAACAATAGCCGGGACGGTCGTAGGGGGGATGATTGATGATGAAGCTTTTAAGGTTATCATGGCAGTTGTGATTCTTATCAGTCTCGGCCTGATGCTATGGCTGGAGAAAGGCCACAAGGAGGATATTCCGGATTACAAATGGTTCGCAGCGTTGACTGGTACAGCCGGGGGTTTTACATCGATGGTGGGAAATCTGGCAGGCTCGGTGATGGCGGTTTATTTTCTTTCCATGCGATTGCCAAAAAACCAATTCATCGGAACCACCGCATGGTTCTTCATGGTGATCAATTGGTTTAAGATTCCATTTCATGTCTTCGCGTGGAACACCATTTCACTTGACACCTTCCTACTCAATCTGATTACTATTCCGGTGATCATTCTCGGAGCCTATCTCGGAATTCTGTTAGTAAAGAATATTCCCGAAAAGGCTTATCGATGGTTTATTATTATGATGACACTGGTGGCAGCGGTGTTTATGTTATTATGATCTGAGTACTACAAAATCAATCCAAGATGGCTTACTTGGTGCCACTATTGTTTACCGAAGACAGAAATTGAGGCCTATTTGGTTTGCTTGCACACCGTCTGAGATCCCAAAAAAATCTTGGTGTTCCTTGGTGCTCTTGGTGTCTTGGTGGCTAAAAATAGTTTCCCTGCAACCCACCCGTGTGCAGGGCAAGCACAGTAGACCCGCGTGGGAACCGTCCTCTTTCGGTTTCTTTCAGCAGAGCCGACATGAGCTTGCCCGTGTACACAGTATCCAACGGCAGGTTATGCTGTTTTTTCATGGCTGTCACGAGGTCCAACAATTCCTGCGTGACCTTAGCATAGCCTCCGTGATCATACGATGTGAGGATTGACCAGTTTCCATACGCGAGTGCTGAATTATTTTCAAGAAGCGCTTGGATCTCGTTTCTTAAAAATTCACCATTCTTTAACACACTGACTCCGAGTATCTCCTTTGCATCACCCAGCCCGGCCACAATACCTGCCATGGTTCCTCCGGTTCCAACGGGCAGCATCAATGCATCAAATGCAATCGAAGACAATTTCTCGCTGGCAAACTCTTTGCATCCTTTGACTGCAAATTCATTCGTTCCTCCTTCTGGGATCAGGAAAAAATCTCCAAACTTTTCATGAAGACCCTGAATGAATG
>DASWTM010000031.1:0-50969 GCA_036402115.1 Chryseosolibacter sp. | reverse complement strand
GACCTGCCTGCTGCATCGCTCCAAATCCACCGTAAACGTTGATCAGGTTTTTGAAGCCGTGATTTTTCATGATGGAAATCGCAGTCATTGACCGATAGCCTCCGCCACAATGAACAATGTATGATTTGTTTTTGTCGAGGGTTGCCAGGTTCGCTGGAAAATCAGCAAGAGGCAAGAATGTCGCGTCTTTCAAATGGCTTACACTCCATTCTCCAGGTTTACGAACATCAAGCACTTCAACGTTCTTATCTAATTCCGTTTTCATTTCGGAAGCTGAAATACTTTTAACAGTCTCGGGTTTCTGATCCCATCCCTTTATTCCGTCTTTCAAGTACCCGAGCACGTTCTCGTAACCCACACGGGCGAGGCGCAGGACGGATTCGCTTTCTTTTCCGGGTTCCGTCACTAAAACGATATTTTTGTTAATATCGATGAGCGTACCAACCCATACCGCGAATTGTCCATTCAAACCAATGTTGATCGAGCCTGGGATAAATCCTTTTTCGAAATCATCTGCTTTGCGTGTATCGAGTACCGTTGCGCCTTCCTTCATGGCCTTATGAACATCTCCGGCAGTTAACGGCTTGCTGTTCGTGTCCATTACTTTTTCTAGCGGATCGTAACCTTCCTTGTTGATTCGGGCATCCTCAAAGAAGTATTGCGGTGGTGGTAAAATTCCTTCCGTTACCTTCTCTACAAACTGCTCACGCGTCTGAGCCTGCAACGCATAATTAAATTTCTTCTGCTCACCGATGGTCGAGAAAGTCTCCTTACCGATGTTCTTTCCACATGCTGACCCCGGCCCATGTGCGGGATAAACAATGACACTATCCGGAAGTGTTTTGATTTTCGTGTTTAGTGAATCATAGAGCATGCTGGCAAGTTCTTCCCGTGTCATGACTCCATCGAGTAGATCAGGACGGCCAACATCCCCAACAAATAATGTATCTCCTGTGAAGATCGCATGTTCCGCTCCTTTTTCATCGATCAGCAAAAAGCAACTTGACTCAGGAGTATGTCCGGGCGTGTGGAGAACTTTGATCTTCACTTTCCCAAGCTTGAAGATTTCGCCATCCTTCGCGTTGTATACTTTGTAATGCGTTTCCGCATTCGGGCCATACACAATGGGAGCGTTTACTTTTCTCGCCAGATCGATGTGGCCTGAAACAAAATCAGCATGAAAATGCGTTTCGAAAACATACTTAATGCTGGCACCTCTTTTTTCTGCCAGTGCTATATAAGGTTCAGTCTCACGGAGCGGATCGATGATCGCTGCCTCACCTTCGGATTCGATATAATAGGCAGCCTCTGCCAGACAATTTGTGTAAAGTTGTTCGATGTACATGCTCGTATCGGGATTTGCACCTTCGTCCGATCGTCCGGATTAAACTCCGCACTGTCGACTCGTTGCTTTGTTTTGGCTTAAAACACCACAAATCTCAGAAAAATTCTCAGGATTTCAGCTTTGCCGATGTAACTTTACAATTCAGATGGATAGCGTGAGACGTATTTTCTTCATTTTTTTCGCCCTGCTAGTTTCTTTCAACCTTGTCAGCAACCCTCGGCAGCCTTTTTCCCCTGTAGCTAATGCTGCAGCTTTCACACCTTTCGAAGAGAACGGCAAGGTCGGACTCAAGAACGATCAAGGGCAGATTGTAATTCCAGCGCAATACGAATCAATTGGCTGGAGTAATGGAGAATTTTCACTTATCGGAAATGTTACTGGTTATCGAAGCAAAGGATCGTGGGGGCTCATCAATACCCAGAATAATAAAGTCACCAAGGCGGAATATGAAGATTTGTCTCCGGGTGCGGGAGAAATCATTGTCGCGCGCAAAAAGTTGCCAGGTACCGTCATCGTACGAAGCGGCTGTATTAACCTGAGTGGCAAACAGGTAATTCCTTTTTTGTATGATGGGATTCGAATTGCTTCCTTCCGCGCCATCGTCTACACGCGAACAGGAAATCAATTCAAGCACGGACTGCTCGACCTTGAAAACCACACGCTGATTCCCCTGAACTTTCACCGTATTTATCCCCTCGGAAGCCTTCGCTTTGCCGTTGAGAATTTTGATGGCAAGACTGCAATCTTTAGTGAAGACGGAAAACAGCTCTCCGGGTTTTTGATTGACAGTCTTTCCTCATTCAAAAAAGATTATGCGATCATTTACGAGAATCAACGTCAGGGATTAATAAATCGCAATGGCGAAATTAAAGTTGAGCCTGCGTTTAACGAGCTACGCCTTGAAGATGACGGCACAATCCTGAGGCGTACGCCAAGTCAATGGGTGGTGCTCGATGGCCAAAACAAATCCATCAGACAAACCCAGGCAGATTCGATAATCGTGATCAGTAAAAACGTACTGAAGATTCGATCAGCCGGACGCTATCAGCTTACTGATGAATCGTTTTCACCTGTCTGCCCTCAATCATTTTCATCGATTGGGCCTTTTAGAAATGGCAAAGCTAATTTTATTAAAGGAAACCGAACCGGTGTTGTTACGTCAGCGGGTAAAGTCCTGATCAAGGCAGAATACAGTAGCCTTAGCGTTGACAACCGAACCATAATTGCTCAGTCACCTGCTGACAGACGTTTTGTTTTACTTGATTCCACGGGCAATTTGCTTTCTCCACGCAGTTATGAGCAAATCTTGCCGTTTAATGGAAATTTCTATCCCGTGAAGAACCGCGGGTTTTGGGGAGCAGTAAATCCGACAGGGAAAGAGATTATTGCATGCACGCACGACTCTATCGGACAAACATTGCAAGATCTGGTTGTCGTCAAGTTTAAAGGGAAATACGGAGTAATCAACGTGAGGGAAGACTGGGTCGTCACACCACAGGCAGGAAAGATTCAACTCGTCACTAGCGATCGCTACCTTGTTCAAAAAGAAAAGACCAAATTCCTGAAATCAATAAAAGGCGAGATTATTTACTTTTCTGACAATCCGTTGGAGATGCGAGATGGCTATCTCATCGAATCCTTGCAGTCCGGATCATTTCTGAAAATTGACATGCAGGGACTTACAGTCGAACGGTTTGATCGTCCTGAATCTATTCAGGAAATGTATGAAGAGAGCGAAGGCTTGCGGGCAATTAAGAAGGACAACCGTTACGGATTTGTCGATAATCGTGGAAGGCTGCGCATTGCCAACCGCTATGAAAATGTAAAGAGTTTTTCGGATGGACTCGCAGCATGCATGATTCGCGGCAAATGGGGATTCATTAATCATGCCGATCAGATTGCAATTCAACCTGTTTATGAAAGTGTTGAGCAATTTAGCAACGGGTTTGCGATCGTCAGACAACGGGACCTTTATGGGCTAATCGATAAAAATGGCAAACTCGTGTTACCCGTTCGCTATGACGCTATCGAAGTGCTGAAGGATAAATCCATCAAAGTCAAGCAGAATGGAATGTGGGGGCTTTCTGCCAACAACGGCAAGATCCTCCTCCATCCCAAATTTGAAACGTTAACCCCACTGACGAATGGATACGCTATCATCTCCCAAAACAGCAAATTTGGCGTTGTTACGCTCGAAGGAATGAGCACCATCCCTCAGGTCTACGATGGCATTATGTACGATGCTATCCATGAAGTGTTCATGGCGGTGAAGAAGACCGAATGGGAAGCGGTGAAGTTCCAATGATCAAATTCCAATGATCAAATTCCAAAAAAACAAATCCCAAACTCCAAATCAGCTTGACAACGAATCGTCAACTTTGACCTTGGACTTTGGGATTTTGGATTTTGGAGCTTTTCGGCTACTCCTTTTTGATGCCTGACTGCCCAGCTCCGGAAATCGATTGTCTCATTCCTGTGTCAGCCTGAACGTTTTGCATTTTATAGTAATCCATTACGCCAAGGTTTCCTTTTACGAAAGCATCTGAAATGGCTTTCGGGATTTCGGCTTCTGCTTCGATAACTTTGGCGCGAGCTTCCTGGGCCTTTGCTTTCATTTCCTGTTCGAGAGCAACGGCCATCGCTCTCCTTTCTTCAGCACGTGCTTCTGCAACTTTTAAATCGGCAGACGCCTGATCTATCTGAAGTTTCGCACCGATGTTCGCCCCTACATCTACGTCAGCGATATCAATAGAAAGAATTTCAAACGCTGTTCCTGCATCGAGACCACGAGACAGCACCAGTTTGGAAATCTTATCAGGGCTCTCCAGTACTTCCTTGTGAGACTTAGCAGACCCGATCGATGAAACGATACCTTCACCTACACGGGCAAGGATCGTATCTTCACCGGCACCCCCCACCAACTGCGCGATGCTTGCACGAACCGTTACCCTTGCTACCGCGATGAGCTGAATACCATCTGCGGCAACCGCAGCAACTTTTGGCGTGGTAATCACTTTCGGGTTAACCGAGATCTGCACGGCTTGAAACACATCGCGACCTGCGAGGTCAATGGCAGTAGCCTGCTTGAAGCTAAGATTAATGTTTGCCTTGTCGGCAGAAATCAGTGCCCGGATTACGTTTGGCACGTTTCCTCCTGCCAGATAATGCGTTTCCAACTCATTTGAAGAAATTGCCAGGCCGGCTTTTGTTGCCGTGATTAGCGAGTCGACAACAATGCGTGGTGGTACTTTACGGATCCGCATGAACACGAGATCAAACAATCCCACTTTAACACCGGAGAAGATGGCGGTAATCCAGAGGTTGACCGGAACGAAGTATAGAAAAATAAAGAAGAGGATTATACCTCCGAAGATTACAATGAGTAATCCAGTACCTGTAAGGTCCATAGTATGGGTTTAGTTAATAGGTTCTACAATAATCTGATTTGACAGGATGAGTTTGATACGTATAGGGGTTCCGTTGTCGACATAATCGCCAAGGGTTTTGACCTCATATTCGTGATTTTTGAATTTTGCTTTGCCGACAGGGCGTAGCGTTGAGAGGGCTTTTCCTTCGTCACCGATGGTCAACTCCTTCACAAGACCTTCATTCACTTTAGCTTGATTTGACGTCTTGAGTGAAAACTTGGACCACGCCCCGCTTTTAAAGCTGTAATACAACGCTGCGGCAGTCACGAGTCCCATTCCTATTATAATATAGAATCCCACCTCACTGCCGAAATGTTGGTAGCTTATTACAATTCCCGCGATGGCAAAGACAATTCCAAGTACACCCACAAGCGTAGTGCCCGGAATGAAGATTATTTCAGCAATAAGTAGGGCGAGACCGATTGCCAGCAAGGCAATTATGATTATCCACATTAACATACAAGCGGGGTAAACTCAAATATACGGAAATTAACGATGGCGGCCTTAAACCGCATCGTCAATCGACTTAATATGCTCTTGCAAAAAGTACTCGCCTTGCAGAAGGCTTTCCGGAGTAAATGCATTTTCCACGCTCTTCCTTTGCATCCAACGGGATACAGCGGATCGTAGCTTTTGTCTCTTCTTTGATCGCGGCTTCCGTCTCTACCGTACCATCCCAATGTGCTGAAACAAACCCGCCTTTGTCATCAAGCACCTTTTTCATCTCATCATATGTATCCACTTGCGTGATATGTTCATCGCGGAACTTAAGTGCCCGGTTATAGATATTTGCCTGGATATCATCCAGCAATTTTGGAATTCGAGCGGAAACTTCATCCAGTCTCATCACCTGCTTTTCTTTTGTATCCCTTCGTGCAACTTCAACCGTGCCGTTTTCGAGATCACGTGGCCCGATGGCGAGACGCACCGGCACACCTTTCAGTTCCCATTCAGCAAACTTAAAACCTGGCTTTTGGGTATCACGGTTATCGAATTTCACGGCAAAGCCAAGCTTTCTTAATGCTAAGGAAATCTCATCTACCTTTTCACTAATCCTTTTCAATTCCTCATCACTTCTGAAGATGGGAACAATAACGACATGGATAGGCGCAAGTTTGGGCGGCAAAATTAATCCGTCATCGTCCGAATGAGCCATGATGAGCGCACCCATAAGACGTGTGCTCACACCCCACGATGTTCCCCAAACATCTTCGAGTTTTCCTTCCTTGCTCGTAAACTGAACATTAAATGCCTTCGCGAAATTCTGCCCGAGGAAGTGTGACGTCCCTGCCTGCAATGCTTTCCCATCCTGCATCATCGCTTCGATGCAGAATGTGTCCACTGCGCCTGGGAACCTTTCACCTTCGCTTTTTCTGCCTTTCACTACGGGCATCGCCATGAATTCTTCCGCAAAGTCTGCATAGACATTCAGCATCTGCACCGTTTCCTTCACTGCTTCATCTGCAGTCGCATGGGCGGTGTGACCCTCCTGCCACAGGAATTCAGCAGTCCTGAGAAATAAGCGCGTTCGCATCTCCCAGCGCACCACGTTAGCCCATTGATTGATTAGTATTGGCAGATCACGGTAGGATTGGATCCACTTTTTATATGTATTCCAGATGATTGCTTCACTTGTCGGACGTACGACAAGCTCTTCTTCCAGCCGGGCGTCAGGATCAACCATGAGTTTTCCCTTTTTGTCGGGATCAGTCTTGAGGCGGTAATGCGTCACGATCGCGCACTCTTTCGCGAATCCTTCTGCATTCTTTTCCTCGGCCTCGAACAAGCTCTTGGGAACGAACAGCGGAAAATATGCATTCGAGTGGCCGGTGTCCTTGAACATTTTATCAAGGGCCTGCTGCATTTTTTCCCAAATGCTGTAGCCATAGGGTTTTATTACCATGCAGCCGCGCACTTCGGAATGCTCGGCTAAATCCGCCTTCTTAACTAACTCGTTGTACCACAGTGAGTAATCTTCGCTTCTGGATGGTAATTCTTTCGCCATACTGGTATAATTATTGCCCTATATAAAGGTGTTCGAATGGCAAATATAATCGGGATTCTGGCAATTGCAGAGGCGAATTTTTCAGGCGCGGCTGCGAACCTTTCGCGGTGATGATGGGTCAAACACAATGCCGATTATATTTTGTAGTTTAGAGAATACTTTTCGACCGATTTACGTTATGAATTCAACAGCAAATTTGCGCGCTATGAAAATCAAGGTCATAATTTTGAGTCTGCTCTCACTCATTGCGATAGGCAATGCATTTGGTCAGGTGGAGCAGGATGATATGTACTTCAATGCGAAGGATCGCGCTAAATTGCGTGAAGCTGAGAAATCGAATTCAGTTGCAATTGCGTCATCACGGAAGTCGAGGAAGGAAACGGATGAAGATGTGAATCCTACAGACAGTTATTCGGCAAGAAACGTTAACCCGGAATATGTATCTCGTGCTCAATCGAACACGTCTGAAGCTGACGAAGAGGACTATTATGTAGCCAATTATCGCTACGCGAATCAATCACACTACAACGATTTTAATAACAACTATAATAATTGGTATAGCAATCCCTGGTATCGTTCGAACTATTGGGGTCCTTCCATTTACGGATGGAATTCCCCGTATTATGGTTCAGCGTATGATGCATGGGGAAATCCATGGGCTAACCCATATTATCGTTCTGGCTGGTCATCCGGCTTCAGCTTCTATTATGGCAGATCGTGGGGTTACGGTATGAATAATTGTTTCAGCTGTTCACCGTACGGGTTTTACGATCCTTATTACGACTTCTACAATCCATATTATGGTTATGCATACTCGTACAACCCCTATTGGGGTGGTAGCTATTTTGGCAACCGCTGGAACCGCCCTTATCGCGTAGTGTATGTTGAAAATGACGATTACCGCGGAAACTATGGAAAGCGTGCTTCACGCAGCAGCCAGCTCAGACGCGACAACGACATGGGTACACGCGGAAACGGTCGGATTGTTGAGGGCCGCGATGGTAGCCGCACGAATTCCGGTGGTCGTGTTTCGACTAACCGGGAACAAGAATATTACAACAACTCGTGGAGGAATTCAAACCGCGGGAATACGAATACAAACTCGACTTCTACAACTCCGCGCAGAGCTGTAACGCCAAGTTGGAATAGCAACAATTCAGACGATTTTAACAACAACAATAACAACAGCAACAGCAGGTCTTCGTGGGAAAGCCAGCAGCGTTCAACTCCTTCATACACCCCATCGAGGAGCTCAGATGCTGGTAGAAGCTACACTCCGCCATCAACAGGCGGGGGCGGTGGTTCGAACGGATCGGGGTCGAGATCGTCACGCGGCAGAAACTAACCGGTACTTTAACACTTTAAGAATTATAAGATGAAAAAACTCATCTTTCTCGTTACTGTCATGTCTATTGGGTTGAGTGCTTTTGCCCAGGACTTTATCGATAACGCATTGCTTTTCTCCCGCACACACCCGGGAGGAAGCGCGCGCATTCAAGCCCTTGGAGGCACACAAACATCGCTTGGTGGCGACTACAGCTCAGCATTTTCCAATCCAGGGGGACTTGGGATGTTTAACCGTTCCGAATTTACAATCACACCCTCTATTAATTTTACACGAGTTACGTCAGACTACCTTGGTACAGAAACCGATGAAAGCAAAATGGGTTTCAGCATTCCAGGACTGAGCCTGGTTTACCATCACAACACAGGAAGAGAGACTGGATTTCTCGGGGGCTCTTTCAGCATTAGCATGAACCGTGTCAATGACTTTAACCGAAACTTCCGATATACAGGTACAAACAGCGAGCATTCGCTCATCGACTATTTCATCAACGATGCGGATGGATTAGATCCTGAGACGATGTTGTGGCGCGCCAACCAGGAACCCGGTGATAATTTTTTTACGCTTACCGGCCTGGCATATAATAATTATCTGATTTCCGACACTCAACTTCCTAATGGGGATTATGAGTATCGCTCGGTGCTGTCTCCGTTGCCAGCCGAGAATGGTTTGCCTGCAGAAATCCGAACACTAGACCAGCAGGAAACCAGCGAATCACGTGGCGCACAGACGCAATGGTCGATTTCTTATGGCGCAAACTTTAATGACGTAGTTTTCCTTGGAGCCGGAATTGGAATTTCTTCTATACGTTACAAGATAAGGCAGTATTTCAAAGAGTCTGACTTTAGTTATAGTATTGATGAGGATTACGATCCGATTGACTATTATCAAACTGACGAAGAGTACAACATTCGTGGGTCAGGTGTCAACCTCACGCTCGGAGCTATCGTAAGGCCAGTTCAGTTTTTTCAGGTTGGAATTTCATATGCTACGCCCACCTACTACAATATCGTTGACAACTACAATGCGCGAATTGACAGCTACTGGAGGATTTATGACAACGACAATCCAAACTACCCCGACCAGCCTCATGTCTATGAACTGTTTGATCAGCCGTTGACTTCTGAATACAACCTTTCAACGCCTTCACGCTTGAGCGGAGGTGTGACGTTTATCTCGAAGATGGGGTTTATAAGTTTCGATATTGAGCGTGCGAACTACGCTGGTGCGCGATATGATTCCAACATTGACGATGATTTCAATTCCGAAAATAACGCCATAAAGGCCGAGTATGGGCTGGTCTATAATTTCAGAACCGGTGCAGAGTATCGATACGAAAAATATCGCGTACGAGCCGGATTCAATTACATGCCCGATCCATTTACATACAACGATGTCGACCAGAGCATCAAGACACTCAGCGGTGGATTAGGTTATCGGGAAAGCAAATACTTCATCGACTTCGCGGCCGTTTTCAGCAATACAAACAGAAGTCGTTCACCTTATTTTGTTAACGGTCCTGATCCAATCGCGTATCAGAAATACAAGTCAGCCTCCTATATGTTGACCTTCGGATTGATCTTTTGAGGGAACGAAAAGTTGGCGGCATTTCATTGCTAAGTGCCTAGTTTCAAAGCTGACAAGAGCAACGGCAACGTAGGATTTTGAATGGTGATCTGTGCCTGCTGATAAGTGTGGAGTCGGGCGCTCCGAATGTTCGAAAGTTTCTCATGCAGTTCTTGTTCGCTGTCATTTTTAAGAAGTGGCCGCGTTGAGCGCTTTGCTGTGTGTCTGACAAGCATATCAATCGGGACATCCAGGAAAACACTGACCCCACTTTCGTTGATCACCTTCATCCCATCATGGAAAACCGGAGCACCACCGCCTGTTGCCATTACGAATGAAGCAGAAGATGACGCAAATTCTCTCAGCAACTTGGATTCCACTTCGCGGAAAAATGCTTCGCCCGATTGTTCAAAAATTTCGGATACTGTCCTTTGTTCGTGTCTTTCGATCTCATGATCCAAATCGATGAAGGTTGCATTCAACTTTCTGGCAAGCTGTTTTCCCAACGTGCTCTTTCCTGAGCCAGGCATACCAACCAGAAATATTTTCATCGAGGTATCACTTGATCAAGGCCAGAACATCGGAGGCAGTAGGTGTGTCGTTGTGATGCCACATGCCCTTCACAGTGCCATCGACCCATAGTGTCAATCCGGGATTTGAGCGGACAATTGTTTTTAACACGGTTCCGTCAGCATAGTAATACGGGACTGCCAACTGGTGTTCATGTCTGAAATTTTCAAACTGCTCTCCGCTCGAGGCGGTCAACACCAGAACTTCTACTTTACCTTCAAGCTCTTTCGCCAATTTACGAATGTCTGCAATATTTTCGGCTGATGCTTTCTGCACATCGTACATGACAATAATAAGCTTGGCGCCCTGGAAAGTTTGCTGTGTATAATCTTCACCGTCAACGCTGGTCACTGCGTAGTCTGTGATTTTCGCTTTTGTACGGTCAGCGTTCGTCTGTTCAACACTTTTGTATGTGTAAACCGTAGTGTCCATGAGGTACTTGTCCGAACGCACTTCCTCTCCATTGTCTTTTTTTACGAAAACATATTCAAAAATTGGCTGTTCCGCTGGTTTCATTTGTTCCGGAATATTGTTGCCAATTCGATACGCTCTGAAATCTATAAACGGCAAATGTTCGATCGCATAAATTCCCAGGAAAATGCACAACGCAGTGACAAAACCGATCACTGCATGACCTTCGCGTGTCCGCAGCACTGGAACGTACGTTTTCCGATACCAGAATAAATGAAGTACGAATACCATTAAAAACACGTCCTTCGAAAAAGATTCCCATGGGGTCAGTTTGATAGCATCACCAAAACATCCGCAGTCTGTCACTTTATTAAAGTAGGCAGAATAAAATGTCAGGAATGTAAAGAAGACCATTAGCACAAGCGTGATAACTGTTGTGATCTCCATGCGATAGTAAAGAAGGATCGCCACACCGAGCACCACTTCCAGCACGATCATAATCATACCAATCTCGAGTGCATAGGGAATAAAGTATTCAAAGAACGATCCGAAATCTTCTGCAAAGACTTCGAAATACTCTTCCATCTTAATTCGCGTACCGATCGGGTCGTTCAATTTTATCAATCCTGAAAAAATAAAAAGACAGCCAACCAGGTAACGGGAAACTACATCGCCAATTTTTTTCAACATACTTCTTATGCTTTCAACTTTATTAATGCAAATACGGAATAATTGATCATGTCCTGATAGTTTGCCTGTACGCCTTCACTTACCAGCGTCTTGCCTGCGTTGTCCTCAATCTGCTTCACACGCAGGAGCTTCATTAATATGATATCAGTGATAGAAGTCACCCGCATTTCGCGCCATGCCTCACCATAATCGTGATTCTTGTTTTGCAACAGGTCGAAGGTTTCATTTGCTGCGCGATCGTAGTACTGTTCCAATTCCTCGAACTTCATGTCTAACTTGTCAGACTTCTCCAGCTGCATTTGAATAAGAGCGATCAGGCAATAGTTGATAATACCGACAAACTCGTCTTTAATTGGATCGCTCACCTTCTGAATGCCTTTCTCCTGGATGCTACGGATGCGTTGTGCCTTGATATAGATCTGGTCGGTGATGGATGGCAACCTGAGCACACGCCACGCTGTGCCATAATCACGGGTCTTCTTTTCAAACAGGGCTTTGCAGGTGGCAATTACCTCTTTATATTCGACTGCAGTTTTCTCAACCATAAATAATAACCGTGCAAATTACAGGTTTTTCCACAAACAAAACACTCAACCTTAACGGGCGGCTTATGGTTCTTGATTCGCCAAAAGTCATGGGTATCCTCAACGTGACGCCTGACAGTTTTTATGATGGAGGGAAATTCCTCTCTGAGATCGATGTGCTCAGGCAGGCCGAAAAATTGTTGATTGAAGGTGCAGATTTTCTGGATGTTGGCGGGTATTCGACACGCCCCGGGGCGGAAGATATCGCTATTGAAGAGGAAATCCGCAGGAGCGTTGGTGCGATAAAAACCGTAACCAAACATTTTCCTGGGGCGTTGATTTCGATCGATAGTTTCCGGGCGGAAGTTGCGCGCGCGGCTGTGCTAGAAGGTGCCATTATGGTGAACGATGTGTCAGGCGGGGAACTTGATGCGACTATGTTTGAAACGGTTGCCAAATTGAATGTGCCCTACGTTCTCATGCACATGCGTGGAAATCCAAAGACAATGGCGAAGCTGACCGAATATGATGATGTTGTCAAAACCCTCATTAAGTATTTTCATCAAAAAATCTCCAGGCTAACCCAACTTGGCGCGAAAGATATTATTGTGGACCCGGGATTCGGCTTTGCAAAAACACGTGAACAGAACTTCGAAATGCTGCATAAGCTCGATCATTTTTCGATCCTGGCGAAACCATTGCTGGTCGGACTTTCACGGAAATCGATGATATGGAAAACGCTTAACATTGAACCGAAAGATGCTCTGAACGGCACAACCGCGCTTCATGCAATCGCCCTGATGAAGGGTGCTTCGATCCTCCGAGTTCATGATGTTAAAGAGTGTGTTGAGGTAGTGAAAGTAATGAAGGAGCTCGCGCGTGCTGCCCAACCAAAAACCTACAAGAATGCGGTGGCATGAGGGTAAAGTCACCATAATTATTACATTTGTTACGAATGGTTTTTTTTCTTTTCAGGATCGGATTCTTAAATGTTAGCTGGGTTGATGTGATCGACATTGCGCTGGTGAGCATCTTATTGTACCAGGTGTACAAGCTTATCCGCGGAAGTATAGCCGTTAATATTTTCCTTGGGATACTTGCCTTGTATCTCATTTACCTGATCGTTCGCGCGGCACAAATGGAGTTGCTTGCGACAATCCTCGGACAATTCATGGGTGTAGGTGTTCTAGCGATGATCATTCTCTTTCAACCAGAAATCAGAAAGTTTCTGCTTGTCATCGGGCGAGGTACAGAGTTCAGGGAAAACTTCTTTAAAAATATTGCGAACTGGCGAAGCAGCTATCATGATGATTTTGACATCACGCAGGTGATGGAAGCAGTGAAGACGTTGAAGGCAACGAAAACTGGCGCGCTGATCGTCTTCTCGCGTGATGTCGAATTGAAGTTTTACATTGAAACAGGTGATCCCTTAAATGCTGAAGTCACCAAACGATTATTGATAGCCATCTTCAACAAAAACAGCCCGCTGCACGATGGTGCTGTTGTTATTCACAAAGGGAGAATCAAAGCTGCGCGTTGCATTTTGCCCGTCAGCGAAAATGATCACTTACCTGGCCACTTTGGCCTGCGCCATCGCGCAGCTGTCGGCATGTCTGAAATTACAGACACACTCGTGCTGGCGATTTCAGAAGAAACCGGTCGATTGATCCTCGCGAGAAATGGAAAGTACCTCCGTGGTTTAAAACTCAAACAAGTGGAGCAAAAAATTCAGGAATATCTTCACAAGACCGAACCCGAAAACTGGGAAGAGTTTCACAGCGAGACGGAAGAGCTTAATAATTAATATTCGAAACTTTTCACATAGGCGTTGCCGTTCAAAAAGGTGGCTAGGCGCGCAAGGTTATCCTCTTTCCCTACCACATCGAAATAATAGAAGCTGTCGTTTTGAATGCGATACTCCTTCTTTTTTATGAAGCGAAGGTGAAATAATTTCATTTGTGCTTCAATCAGCTCAACTTTGTTGTTCGAAGCCTCGAATACAACACGCAACTCAATACTCTTGCTGAGTGCTTTGAAGAAAACACCCTGCAAGTAAACAAAAAGTGTGAGCACAATAAAGACCAAGGCCATCGCGCTGAAGGCCAGCAAATACTCTCCCGCTCCCACTGCAATTCCAAGAGAGGCAGCAACCCAGATGGTTGAGGCGGTCGTTAAACCGGAAATGGTGAGGCCTTCGCGCATAATTGCGCCTGCTCCAAGGAAGCCGATACCGGTAACCACATTTGCAGCAATGCGCGAAGCACCAGTCGAGTCCCCTAAATGATCGGATAACATTGTGAAGATTGTGGAGCCAAGACAGATCAGAATAATTGTCCGCAATCCCGCAGACTTATTTCTGTACTCACGTTCTCCACCAATTATTACTCCTATAACAATAGATATGATTAGCTTTGTTATTGTATCCTGAATGTCCATTGATGCGCTTGGAATGAATTTCTACTAGCTATGAACAAAGTTATACCAATTCTCATCATTGCCATGCTCACAAAAGGAGCAACAGCACAAAACCTCGAGACGGTCATTCAAAAGGGACATGAACTGGCGGTAGTAGCGGTGGCCGTAAGTCCCGACAGTAATTTCGTTGCAACCGCCAGCAAAGACAAATCCATAAAACTGTGGGAACTCAATACGGGTCGCGAGCTCCGAAGTTTCCTCGGCCACGAAATGACGGTGTCAAGTATCTCCTTCTCTTCTGATGGAAAATTCCTTCTATCCGGAAGTTATGACAAGTCGATACGGCTTTGGGATGTTACCAATGGAAAAGCTATTGCTGTTATCGCTTCGCAAGACGCCATTACCGATGTCGCTGTGGATCCAAAGCTTCGATTCTTTGTTACAGCCGGGTATAACCGCACCGGCTATCAAGACTCAGCAACGGTTTATGATTTTAAAACGAGAAAAGTATTAAGGAAAATTGCTGTCAACGCAGATGAAGGGAGGGGCTACGGTGTGTCAGTCAAGATTAGTCATGATGGAGAGCACATCGCATTCGGTGAAGATAATCGGGTGCTCACGCTTTACAAATCCAGCACGTGGCAAAAACATCATACGATCGAATACAAAGAAGGCTGGTGTGGTGGCTGCGCTACCATGTCTGCTTTCAGTCCTGACAACAAATCATTCTACAGCGCCTCACACAATGGTACATTCCAGAAATATGACCTTGCTTCGGGGCAGTCTATCGCTACGTATGAAGAGAAAACCGAAGACCTAACGGGGCTTGCCGTGAGCAGTGATGGAAAGCTTGTTGCGCGCGCAACCGAAAAAAATGTAGTCGTGTACGATGCCGCATCCAAGACAAAAGTCGCTACGCTTGACGCAGAAGAAAAAGGAGACTTTCATCAGATCGCATTCACCGCTGACGGCAAACGGTTGTTGATCGCATCTGATAATAATACGGCCATCGTCTGGAACATTGAAAACAAACGCAGAGAGAAAGTCCTTACAGGATTTTTAAACATGCGTGACCTGGGTGGACTGAATTACGATCCAAATTTCTACTGGCAATCGGCCATCGCGAAGTATGTACGATTCAAGAATTCAATCATGATCTCGCGTGACGGAAAATCACTGATTAAAGGAAAATTTGGTACCCGCGTCAAGCAATGGGATATCGCCACAGGAAAAAGTGTGATGGATTTCACAGGCCATAAAAAGGCGGTGCTCGCGTACGATATTTCACGTGATGGAAAAAAGCTTCTAACCGGTGGTGGTGATGGCGCAATCATTCTGTGGGACATGGAGACGGGTGATACGCTTAAGGTAATCCGCAGCTACCGCGAACCCATTTTTGACATTCATTTCAACGCTGATGAAACGCTGGTTGCATCTGCGAGCTGGGATGCAACCATGAAGATTCACGATCTGTCAACCGGAAAATTGCAGACCTACATTGAGTTTGAAAGTTACGCAGCATACAATATCCTCCTGCACCCAAATGATCTTTACGTGATATCCGCCCGTCTTGATAACTCGCTCCAGCTTTGGGAGATCGACACGAAATCCGTTGTACGGAGTTTCGTTGGCCATACGGATGTGATTTCTTCCATTCGGATCAGCAACGATCAAAAGACAATCATGACGTCAAGCTGGGACGGAAGCATTCGCCTGTGGGACATTGCTTCGGGATTGATGATTCGAAAAATTAAGGCTAAAACTCCGGTGTATACGGCAATCTTCAGTGCAGATGAAAAACTGATCTACGCGGGCAATGGGGATCGTACAATTACGGTATATGATGCATCCACTGGGAAGCTTATGAAGACGTTGACAGGACACAAGTCGGAAGTTACTTCGCTTCTGTTCAGCACTGATAACAAGATGCTAATCAGTCACAGTGTGGATGGTGTGACAAAGTTTTGGGATATGAATTCCGGTCAAGAATTTTTTGAACACATTCATTTAAGTGAAATGGAATGGATGGTGAAAAACCCTGACGGCTATTTCAATAGCACCGGTGAAGCCCGGAAATACATTCATTTCGTAGAGGGAATGAAGTCGTATTCTGTGGATCAGTTCTTCAACGATTTCTACCGCCCGGACCTACTCCCTAAAATCTTTCAGATGCGCGGGGGCATGGAAATGAAGGGGATGCAGGGGAAACTTCTGAGCTCTCCTCCTCCAACGGTCAGGGTAGCTGTCCTTCCTTCGGGGGAAGGCAAGGCCGAACTTTTGATGCGGCTGACAGACAACGGTGCAGGCGTTATGAATCCAAGGATCTTTCACAATGGAAAGAGTATCGCCCTACTAGCCGAAAATCTGACACTTCCTTCAGGCAAGAATCAAAGCACGACTTATCGACAACTGGTCGATCTCGTTACCGGTCCCAATACGTTTACTGCAACCGCTTCCAATAAAGACAAGCTGGAGGCCGATCCCCATACAGCTGAAATATTTTCTGAGCATGCATCGCGCAGCAGCGTATGTCACATTCTTGCTGTTGGCATCAACGAGTATAAAAACCCAAAGCTAAGTCTTAACTACGCGAAACCCGATGCCCAGACGTTCGGCAAACTGATGGACGATAAAGGAACCAATCTTTTCAAATCAATCGAGCTTCACACCTTGTACGATAAGGATGCAACGAAGGAGAAAATTTTATCCACACTGGATGAGCTGAAAGATAAGATTCACCAGGAAGACGTTTTTATCTTCTACTATGCCGGCCATGGAAGCATGGTCGACAATCAGTTTTATTTCATCCCGACCGAGGCATTACGGTTATACGATGCAGGTTCGCTCAGTAAAGAAGCGATCGAGGCAGTTGTTTTACAAGACAAGTTCAAACACATCAAGGCGTTGAAACAATTAATCATTATGGATGCATGCCAGTCGGGAGGATCTGTGGAATTGCTTGCCAACCGGGGAGCAAGTGAGGAGAAGGCAATAGCCCAACTGTCGCGAAGCGCTGGAATCCACGTAATGGCTTCTGCCGGCAGCGAGCAATTTGCTGCGGAGTTTGCTTCGCTTGGGCACGGACTTTTTACCCACGTGCTTATCCGAGCACTGCAGGGTGAAGCCGATGGCGCACCGAAAGACGGGAAGGTTACCATCTACGAGTTAAAATCATTTATTGATGATCAGGTTCCCGAGATGACTCGAAAGCTGAAAGGGAGGCCCCAGTATCCTTATACGTTTTCACGAGGTCAGGATTTTCCAGTAGTCATCGAGCGATAAAAAACTGCCACGCGCGGAACATTCGGACAGATTGTGTCGTAAATTAGGATAACAGTAACTTAACTTTTTAGAATGGTAGAAGCTAACCCAGTAAAGTTCTATTTGGCCAAATCTTTTTTCCTGGCGATGGCACTGATTCAGTGGCTCGTTGCTACGGTGGTCCTGGTACGGTTCCAGTTCGATTCAAAAAACTTTTTCGTAGGTATTCTCTTCATCGTTTTAGGGTCGATCTTCTTTTCAATCTTCCTCGTTTTGCATGCGAAGATTAAGCGTGTCGCAGTAGGGAAGAATAAGATTGTCGTCATTGAAGGCGATCGAAATCTTCGGTTCGAGTGGCCTGAGGTAAAGTCGCTCAGCTTAATCCCCATCTTCAACGTCTACAAGCTGAAGGTCAAAGGTAAGCGCGAGCCAATCTACTTCTTTCCTTCAAAGAACATCATCGCAGCATTCGGACTCATCGCAAAAGATACATCGCGAATGGGAGAGATTGTGGAGAAGCGAAAGAAGGAATTTGACATCAAGTAAATTAGCCGATTAGCCAATGTGCCAATTAGTGGATGAGACTTCATTGGCACATCGCCACATTACTTCAGCACTCCCAGTTCCTTTCCAACCTCCGTGAATGCCTTAATCGCTTTGTCAAGGTGATGTTTATCGTGGGCTGCCGAAATCTGGACACGGATGCGTGCCTGACCTTTTGCAACCACCGGGTAAAAGAACCCAATTACATAAATCCCTTTAGCCAGAAGTTTCTCAGCAAACTGTTGTGCAAGCGGAGCCTCGTACAGCATGATCGGAACAATTGGATGTTCACCTGGTTTGATGTCAAAGCCGGCTTTGGTCATTTCCGTGCGGAAGTACTTTGTATTTTGCTCTAGCTTGTCGCGTAATGCGGTGGTCTCGGAAAGCATATTGAACACTTCGATCGATGCTCCTACGATCGAAGGTGCCAGCGTGTTTGAAAACAAATATGGGCGCGACCGTTGTCTGAGCAGTTCAATGATCTCCCTTTTCCCCGAAGTAAATCCGCCTGATGCTCCGCCCAACGCTTTGCCTAGTGTACCGGTGATGATGTCAACACGGTTCATAACACCTCGGTATTCTGGAACACCGCGGCCGGTCTTTCCGATGAAACCCATTGAGTGACATTCATCGGTCATTACCAGCGCTTCAAATTTGTCCGCCAGGTCACAGATGGCATCCATCTTAGCGATTGTTCCGTCCATGGAGAAGGCACCATCGGTAACGATAATGATTTGCTTCGCCCCGGCTGCTTTAGCATCGTTGAGCTGCTTTTCAAGGTCGGCCATATCGTTATGCTTGTAGCGATAGCGCATCGCCTTGCAGAGTCTGACGCCATCGATGATAGACGCGTGATTTAACTCGTCTGAAATGATGGCGTCCTCTGCACCAAACAAAGGTTCAAAGACGCCACCATTCGCATCAAAGGCAGCCGCGTATAAAATTGTGTCCTCGGTTCCGAGAAAGTCGGAAATCTTCTTCTCGAGTTCCTTATGAATATCTTGCGTTCCACAAATGAATCGGACAGATGACATGCCAAAACCATGCGTATCGATCGCTTTTTTAGCAGCTTCAATCACCCGCGGGTGGGATGACAACCCCAGGTAGTTATTCGCACAAAAATTTATAACCCCTTTTCCATCGGCTGTTTCAATGTCGGCTCCCTGAGGGGTTGTGATGATACGTTCTTTTTTGAAGAGTCCGGCTTCTTTTATGGATGCTAATTCTTTTTCGAGTACAGGTTGAAGCTTCTTATACATTTCAGTTGATTTTCGGTTTATAAACAGGACGCGCCACGCGCGGGGCCGCGCTACCCGTAGTTGTAGCCGGTGTGTCGGGCGTGAGTCTCTCTACTGGTGATGAAACATCCTCCGATGGAGGGTTACTTTTTAGCTGGTATTTCCTCCGAATCGGATTGATGAGATTTAATTTCTGCACGGTAAAGCTGTTCGCGTGCATTTGTTCAAACTCGTCTTTCCATTGTTCAAAAAGAACAGGATCGGCTTTGCTGAAAGCTTCGCCATCAATCTTTTTCGAGATGAGATATTCGTCAAAATTCACGCGTCAAAGGTAATAAGCAACTCCTAACGGATGGTAGGTAAATGATAAAATTATGTAATTTCGCCCCGCTAAACGAACCGGATGAAAACGCAAAAAATACTCGTGATTGGTGCAGGCGGCCAGTTAGGGTCTGAACTCACACAGGGGCTATGGAACCTGTATGGAAAAGAAAACGTAATCGCCACCGACATCAAAGATCCACAGGGAATTTTAAGCCAGGGCAATTTTGAGATCCTGGATGTTTTGAAGCAAAAAAATCTTTTTGAGTTCATCGAGAAAAATAAGATCACACAGGTTTATCACCTCGCTGCGGTGTTGTCGGCAACAGGGGAAAAGAATCCAAAGTTCGCGTGGCATCTTAATATGGATGGTTTGATCCATGTGTTGGACGCGGCTGTTGAGTACAAGCTTGACAAAGTATACTGGCCTAGTTCGATTGCGGCCTTTGGGCCAACAACGCCAAAGCACAACACACCACAAGACACAATTATGGATCCGACAACGATCTATGGTGTGACGAAGCACGCAGGAGAACGGTGGTGTGACTGGTATTTTCGGAACAAAGGTGTAGACGTCAGAAGTCTTCGATATCCGGGCCTGATCGGATGGAAAACAAAACCAGGAGGAGGCACTACAGACTACGCGGTGGATATTTTTTTCAAAGCGCTTACTGACAAAAAATATGAGTGCTTTCTAAAGCCCGACACCTATCTTCCGATGATGTACATGGATGACGCTGTAAAAGCAACGATCGATTTGATGGAAGCGCCTGTTGACAAAGTGAGAATCCGCTCAAGCTATAATATTTCTGCGATGAGCTTTTCCCCTGCGGAGATCGCAGCTGAAATCAAAAAGCACATTCCTGAATTTGAAATTTCGTATCAGCCGGATTTCCGCCAGGCGATCGCTGACTCGTGGCCGAAATCAATCGATGACTCCGCTGCACGCAAAGACTGGGGATGGAATCATGAATTCGGATTGAAGGAAATGACGAAGGAGATCTTGGCAAATCTCCCCTCTGTTTTATCAACAATGACTGCCTGATTACTTCTTGACAACCTTTATCGTCTGGATCCCGGCCTCTGTCTGAATACGAGCATAATAGACTCCAGACCGTAATGCTTCAAAGTCGAGTTCCTGGTTTCCACGGTTGATCAGAGACTGAGCAACGCTGCGCCCGTATGCATCATGCAAAACCATAGTACCCGATTTCCCCTCATAAACATGGAGGGTAAATTTTCCATCAATCGGATTCGGATAGATAGAAGCTATTTCCATCGTGCTGCTTTCTACATCCACTCGTTCCACCTGAGAGTAAGCGTAGGAGCCATCGAAATCAACACTCTTCAGTCTATAGTAGTATCGACCTGAAGCGACCCTTCCATCAACATAAGAATAGTTGGTTGCTTTGTTCAATCCACCGGTGGCGGGAGTTTCGCCAATGCTTTCAAACGACAGGCCATCGGTAGATCGCTCGATCGAAAAATGACTAAAATTATCCTCCATCAATGTTGTCCATTGAAGCCAAACGCCTTCTGCTGTTGAGCGAGCCGAGAAATAACTCAATGATATCGGAAGTGAGGAAAGCGCAGCATTGGTTGACGCAATATAGGCGCGGAAAGGATTAGTGGGGAACGCAAATGCTGTTCTTCGCACCAACAAATTAGTAGTAGACGTTCCATTTGTTCCGGCATTACCTCCAATTGCAGCAGCTTGTCTAGTCAGACGCAAGTGACTCACAGCGTCTGAAACCTGGCCTAAACCGGTCCCGCCAGCAGTCGCGCTAAAGGGTGAGCCTGAGTAAGCAAGCCCGTTGGCGGTTGATACGGTCCAATAAGAGTTCGAAACAACCTGGATTGCAGCGGCTGGGTTCACATCGTTGAAGGAAGCTGGAGTCGAGTTGGGCGAGCTTGTATGCTGCACGCGGATCGTGCCGCCTGTAGATAAACCTGTCACACCAACATAAAAAGGCCTGTTGTCCGTTGACGTGCCCAATGGAAAAAACCCGGCATCCGCTTCAAGCGTGACAGCGCCTGTACCAAACCACCGGGTGATGTTGCCATTGTAAAAACGCCCGCTTACATACGTCAGCGTACCGGGTGCTGTAGCGGATACGCCCACAGTAATATTGTAGCCCCCCAGATCTATGGTGCCAGCGCTTAAGATTAGGTTTTTGTTGACGGTGATAGCATTACCGGAGAATGTAACAGCGGGGACGGTTGCACTGGAATTGTTGATAACGAGGTTGCTGAAAATGTACGGAGTGGAGCCGCTGATGATTTGTGGTGAACTAGAGATAAAGCTCAATCTACCATTTACACCTCCGTTATAAACGATCGAGCCGTTATACGACAGATTGCCGCGCACGGTCAGTGTTCTATCCGTGATCGTCAGGACTGCCCCTGTTGCAATAGTCAGGTTGCGGCAAGTCGCATTGGCATTCGAGATTGTTGGCTGCCTGGTTGCGTTCGAATTGATAATGACGTCCGTTGTTGTGGTAGGCAACGTGTTGCCGCACCAGTTCGTTGCATCGTTCCAGTCCGTACTAGTCGCTCCGCTCCAGCTTCCCGTTGGACTGATCGAAATCTGTGCGGGAACTGATCGACCAAAACACCCCGCTATTGTCGTTGAGGTTACGACCCTTCTATACCAAGTTGTTGCTGACGGAACGGGAGGTGTATAATCTTCAGAAGTGGCACCAGCAATATTTGCAAAATCAACTGCCGCAGCTCCGCTCGTAGAGGATTGCCATTGATAGGTTACGTTAGTCATCGTTGTGCCATTTAGGGTTGCGATTGACCCACCAGCACAAATGAACTGGCTTGCAGGCGTTACGTTATTTAGCTGACCTGTGCACAGATTTTGACCGGAGCACGGTCCGGTATTGCAATCATTGTTCGACCCGAATACCTGGGATGAGCCTTGGTTGTTGATCGTGCCCGTAGTAATCAAATCACCACTGCCTGAAACCGTAAGATTTCCGTTGTTCGTATCATAATTCCCATTAACGTAGACGATGCCACCAATAGTGATAATACCGCTGCTATTGCTGTTCTGCAGTGTACCATTGACGATCAAAGTGCCTCCAGCTTCAATTGTTACTGTGTTTCCGTTATTGAAGGTCGTAGCGCCTAAGACTAGTGTTGCTCCGTTTTTCACCACCACCGTAGCATTGGTAAAAGTACCGGCACCTCCAAACGTAACAATGGGCGAATTGCTCCCGTTGCCTACGGTAAGCGTACCGCCTGTCATAGTCAGGGTGTAATTCGTACCGCCCGTAAAGTCCGTGGTGCTTGCATTAAACGTATAGCTGCCTGTCGATACCGAAATGTTCGCATCAATTGTCAGCGGATGCCCCACAGTTACCGTGGAAGTATTGCCGGGAACTACACCGGTTGACCACACTGTCGGGTCTGCCCAGGTACCACTTGTAACGGTTGATTGAGCCCAAACTGGGCTTGCAAAAAGGCAGCCAATGATGCCTATTACCACACATACTTGTCTCACTGCGTTCAGGATTTAGATTAAAGCCATTCTCAACCGTAAAAATAAAGGTTTTTACTCCTCCATTAAAGGGGTAATGGTGAATACCGCGAAAAATCATTCAGTAACCATACTTCAGATGCTCCTCCGGCCGTCCAGCAGTCGTGGCTGTATCATTTTGCCAGGTGATCGCTAGCTTATCCTCACATCCTTTGGGCTTTATTCTAAAAGCTGATAAGTTGCGCAGCAAAAGCAGTTCTTATGTCCGTGATCTCCACTCAACTCGACAGTCAGATTCTGACGTTAACAATCAATCGTCCGGAATCGTTAAATGCCATTAACAAAGCCGTCATGCACGGCCTTGGCCAAGTGATGCAAGAAATCGGCCATAGCACAGAGGTTCGCGGGTTGATTGTGACCGGGGCAGGTGAAAAGGCATTTGTCGCGGGCGCTGACATTAAGGAACTCAGTGCATTAAATCAGGCCGAAAGCCTCGAATTGGCGCGCTTTGGGCAGAAAATCTTTAAAACAATTGAGGATTTTCCGAAACCGGTAATTGCAGTTGTGAATGGGTTTGCACTGGGTGGTGGATGCGAGCTGGCCATGGCATGTCATATGCGCATTGCCACAGAAAGTGCAAAATTTGGACAGCCTGAGGTCAATTTGGGAATCATCCCAGGATATGGTGGAACACAGCGTCTCACCCAACTCGTTGGTCGGGGTAAAGCATTAGAGCTATTGCTTACCGGTGACATGATCGGAGCTGCCGAAGCAAAAAGCCTTGGACTTGTCAATCATGTGGTTGGCACGAAGCAGGAAGCAATTGACATGGCCACCACGATTTTGAAGAAAATCGCGTCAAAGGCTCCCCTTGCAATTGAAAACATAACAAAGAGTGTGAACGCGGGTTTCGGTTTTGAAAAGGCGGGGTATGATGCGGAAGCTCAGTATTTTTCAGCCTGTTCAACTACCGAAGATTTTAAAGAAGGTACGTCTGCATTTTTGCAAAAGCGTCAGCCAAATTTTAAAGGCAAGTAAGGAAGGTAGATGGGTAAATTAAAGCGACTTGCGGGGGAAACAATTCTTTACGGATTTGGAAGCATCATTCCAAGGTTTCTAAACTTCTTACTCGTGCGGCTTCACACCGCGGTGTTCGTTCCGGAAGAGTATGGAATCATTACCAAGCTCTTCGCCTATGTGGCGGTAATCAACACCATCTTTATGTTTGGTATGGAGACCGCGTACTTTCGGTTCGCGAACAAAGAGGGGGCAGATGAGAAACGTATTTTTAACATCACACAAACCGTAGTGCTTATCATCAGCGGTTTGTGCTCTATACTTCTGATTGCCTTTGCTCAACCTGTTGCGTCTTACCTCGACATTCCGTCACGACCTGATCTGGTGATCTGGCTTGTTGTCCTCATGTTCATCGATGCAGCGGTTGCTATCCCCTTTGCACAGTTGCGTTTTTACAAGAAGGCGCTCACGTTTGCTGCAGGAAAAATTCTTAACGTTGCAATCTTAGTGTTTCTAAACGTCTTCTTCCTGAAACTAATGAATGGCGATGGCTCAGCCGATGTTGGTTTTGTTGTTCTTGCAAACCTTATAGCCAATGCGTTTTACATTCTTCTGCTAGCACCTACATTATGGCGCTGGCGCCCTGCATTCGACAAGCAAATAACACCTGCCGTGTTTGAATACTCCTTCCCTATCATGTTGACTGGCCTTGCAGGGATAACTAACGAAATGTTTTCACGAATTACGCTTGAGCGATGGTTGCCTGAAGGATTCTATGGGAAAAGTACAGACTATGCCCTTGGAATTTTCGGTGCCGCCTACAAGTTTGCTGTGCTGATGAACCTGGCTATTCAGGGTTTTCGATACGCAGCTGAACCATTTTTTTTCTCCAACGCAAGCGAGAAAAATTCTCCCCAACTATTTGCCAAAATCAATCACTATTTCGTGATCGTATGTTGTCTGCTCTTACTTTCAGTCAGTATTAATCTCGACATCCTCAAGCACTTCCTGGCGAAACCGGAATATTGGGAAGGATTATACATCGTACCGATCCTGCTTCTCGCATATTTGTTTCTGGGCGTTTATTACAATTTTTCGGTGTGGTTTAAACTTTCCGATCGCACGTACTATGGCACCTTCATTACGATCCTTGGCGCCATCATTACAATTGTTGCCAACTATGTGCTCATCCCGATGGCGGGTTACGAGGGAAGTGCCTGGGCCGCACTGATTTGCTACTTCGTAATGACAATGCTCTGCTATGCTCTCGGGAAAAAGTTCTATCCTATCCCATATGATTTGACAAAGATGTTCGGCTACATCATCGTGACAACGTTGCTATGTTATGGCGTCAACAAAATCGAGATTCCAAATCAGTGGTTAGCCACTGGATTTCATATCGCGGTAATCCTCGCCTGGATAGCGATCGTATACCTGATAGAACGAAAGAATCTCGTGACAAAGCGGGCGTGATTTTTTACTACCTTCATCACCGTTCAAACAGACGCTTAAACGAACTTATACCGCATGAACATCATTATCCCGATGGCGGGTCTCGGAAAACGAATGAGACCGCACACGCTTACTGTTCCCAAACCCTTGTTACCAATTGCAGGAAAACCGATCGTTCACCGCCTGGTGGAAGACATCGCCAAGGTTTGTCCTGAAAAAATTGATAACATCGGATTTATAATCCATCCGAGCTTTGGAAAAGAGGTTGAAGAAAATCTCAAGCATATCGCAGCCGAAGTCGGGGCCAATGGAAAAATTTATTACCAAACGGAAGCACTGGGTATTTCGCATGCTTTGCTCTTTGCCAAGGAACTCTTTACCGGAAAAGTCATTGTAGCGTTCGCTGACACGCTTTTTAAGGCGGAGTTCAAACTCGACACTTCGAAAGACGGAATCATCTGGGTTCAGAAGGTTGATGACCCGTCACAATTTGGCGTTGTAAAGCTCAACGACAAAAATGAAATCGTTGAATTCGTTGAGAAGCCATCAACGTTTGTTTCAGATCTGGCAATCATCGGAATCTATTTCTTCCGTGATGGCGAAGCGCTCGCACGTGAGATGCAGTATCTCATCGACAACAATATTAAAGAGAAAGGCGAGTTTCAGTTTACAACGGCCCTGGAAAACTTAAACAAAAAAGGCGCGAAGTTTACGCCTGGCCGCGTTACCGAGTGGCTCGATTGCGGTAATAAAAACGTGACGGTTCAAACCAATCAACGGTACCTCGAATTTATTAAAGACCAGAAGCTCATATCCCCCAAAGCACGGCTGAATAATGCCGTCATCATTCCACCGTGCTTTATTGGCGATGAGGCAATAATCGAGAATTCTGTCGTTGGCCCGTATGTTTCGGTAGGTAAAAACTCGCACATTAAAGACAGCCGGATCAGTAATTCAATAATTCAGACAAACACGAAAATTTCTCAGGCGGTGCTGCAGAATAGTATGTTGGGGAATTTCGTTAATTTTGAAGCCCGGCCTCTTGATCTGAGTGTTGGCGACTTCAATACAATGAACTGAATTTGAGTTTTTTCATACGCCATAAAGTCCTTTTCCTTTTTCTGGTTACGCTTTTTGCGGTTCCAGCAGAAAGTGTTGCCCAGAAAAAGAAGAAGGGCGATGAGGGTCCTCAGGGAATACGCCTTCGAGAGGCAGAGTTTTATTTCACAGAAGGTGAGAAATTTTTTATCCTTGAGGATTATGCCAAGGCGTTGTTATACTATCAGCGTTCGCTTGAGATAAATCCTGACAACGGAACGGTTCACTACAAGATTGCAGACGTGCTTGCCAAAAGTACCAAGCAGGACGATCTTGTTAAAGCTTCCATCAGCATCGAGCGCGCGCTCGATATTGATAAAACGAATAAATACTTTTACCTGCTGGCTGCAAATATTTATAACAGCTTAGCCAGATTTGAAAAAGCTGCACAAGCCTACGAGAGCATGCTTGAAAATGTGAAGGGTGCAGAGGAGTTCTTATACGAGTTGGCTGCGGTTTATCAATATGCCAACAAGCCTGACGATGCCATCAGGACGTACTCGCGCGCGGAGGCTGTTTTTGGTCTCAATGAAATTTCAACGCTTCAGAAAACACGTCTGCTCTTGGAATCTGGCAAAACGAAAGAAGCGCTGGCAGAGGGTGAGAAGCTCCTAAACGCTTTTCCTGAGGAGGAAAGCTTTGTAATGGGATTAACCGAACTACTCTCACAGAAAGGACTCCGGAACGAGGCCATTCAATACCTTGAAAAATTTGTACAAAACAATGCTGCAGCCGGAACATCCAAGATGCTTTTGGCAGGTTTTTACCGCGATACGCAGCAGGAAGCTAAGGCAAGACCCTTACTGATTCAATTGTTTGATGATCTTTCGGTTGATGTGTCCAGTAAGGTGATTGTTCTGAGCGCTTATAACGCTGAACTTCATCTTGCCAGGACGAAGGGCCAGTCGGACACTGAAAAAGAAAAATTTGTTGTTCAGTTGTTCGAAAAGCTTCTTGCGTCAAACCCGGAAACAACCAACGTGCATGTGGTAGGTGGCGACCTCTACCTGACGATAGGCCGAGACCGTGATGCGATGAAAGAATACGCAACCGCTGCGTCACAAGGTGAAGTAAGTTTCGAAGTATGGGAAAATTTACTTTTTGTGGAAACCAAGTTGGAGCAATGGGATAGCGCAATTGCACATTCCGAAACAGCACTTGAGTATTTTCCGAATCACGCCATCATCTACTACTACAACGGCTATTCCCTCATCCGGAAACGACTGTATCGGGAGGCGGTTTCATCGTTGGAGCAGGCAAAACGCTTATCGGTGTCAGATCCAAAATTGTCATCGGAGATCAATGGCTTAATCGGTGATTGCTACAATGCGTTGAAAGACTATCCAAAGTCTGATAGGGCGTATGACGATGCGCTCGCGCTAAATCCGGAGAATTGGATTGTGCTGAACAACTACAGTTTTTTCCTGTCGTTACGCAAGGAAAACCTCGACAAGGCCGAAAAAATGTCTGCCTCACTGATAAAAAATAATCCGGATAATCCTACCTTTCTAGATACGCACGCGTGGGTCCTCTATCTTCGTCAAAAGTACAAAGAAGCGAAGCGCTTCATTGAACGGGCGATCAGCACGGGTAATGCCAATGCCTCACACTTCGAACACTACGGTGATATCCTTTATCAGCTTGGTGAAGTCGATAATGCCGTAAAACAGTGGGAGCGCGCACGCGGACTGAATGCAAAGAGTGAAACGTTAAATAAAAAAATCGCGAATAGGAAAATCTATGAATAGAGGTTTTGGGGTTTCCCTGGTCATTCTCACCTTGTTTGCCATCAGCTGCAGCAAAAAAACAGTCCCCGCGGTAGACGTAACTCCGAAGACAGTTCTCAACATCGAAGAAATCGACTTCGAATATTTTGAAGGAAAGGCCCGCATGGTATTGCGTGATGCAAAAAAAGAGCGTGATGTTAAAGCGGCTATTCGTATCCGTAAAGACAGTGTGATCTGGATGCGATTTAACGTAATCGGTATCCAGGGCGGTATGGCATTGATTAACAAGGATTCCATTACTATCGTTAGCACTATTGACAAAGAATATTTTGTGTTCACGTATGAGGAACTGTCGAAGCGCTTTAAAGTTGATGTCAACTATGATATCATCCAGGCGGCAATGTTAGGTAACCCCATTATTAAACGCACCGACAGCGATGAGGTGGTAAAAGAACCTTCCATGTATCTTCTGAAACAAGAAACGGCCAACATTGACGTTGTTAATTTTGTGAATGCCGCAAGCATGAAAATCGAAAAGGTTGAAATGAAGGAAGAAGGCAGCAGTAATTCGCTCGTCTTAAATTATTCAAACTTTCAGCCCGTGGGTGATAAAGTGTTTCCCTACAATGGAACCATTAATCTGTTCTATCAGACCACGGCCGGTCTATTGAACACAACAATTATTTTTGAATACAATAAAGCCGAAGCCAGAGATCGGGAATTAAAGTTCCCTTTCAATATTCCAAAGCGATATGACCGCAGGTAAATTTTTTGCGATCCTCATAGTGTGCATGCTGGGCTGTTCCATCAGCCAGGCTCAAAAAAAAACCAAGAGTCAGCTTCAGCGGGAAAAGCAACAAAACCTCGAGAAGATCCGCGAAGTAGAAAAAATCCTGGAAGAAACCGGAAATCGTAAAAAGAATTCGCTGGGAGAACTTACCGCATTAAACCAACGCATTGTCGAACAGGAGAACCTCATTGCATCGATCAAGAAAGAAATAAATTTCCTTGATGGTGAGATCGGTGAGAATAACGATATTATACAAGCCCTTCAGAAAGACGTTGAAAAACTAAAGAAAGAATACCGCTCGATGCTCTTTGCCGCCCAGAAGGCGAACAACAGTACAACACGCCTTACGTTTCTGTTCTCAGCCGAATCTTTTGATCAGCTGATGATGCGACTACGTTATATGGAGCAATATGCCGACACCCGAAAGCTGCAGGCGGAATTAATAACACAAGTACAGGAAGAACTCACCGGCCAGATCAAGAACATCGAGATTCAGAAAAGTGAAAAAAACAAACTGCTCGAGGAAGGCGTGACAGAAAATGAAAACCTGGCAAAGCTCAAACAAAAGCAGAATTCATTAGTGAAGTCCCTTGTTAAGGAAGAAAAGAAACTCAAGAAGGATCTTGAAAATACGAAAGAGACGGTAGCCAAGCTCGATAAAATGATCGAATCAATTATCAAGGAAGAGATTGAACGAGAAGCAGCATTGGCCGCAGCTGCCAGTGCGGCAACTAAATCTTCAGCCGTGGCGCTATCTGCTTCTTTTGCAGAGAACCGGAATAAGCTTCCCTGGCCAGTTTCGTCAGGTTTTATCTCTCAAAAGTTTGGCTTACAAAATCATCCGGTATTGAAAGGGATTGTGATGAAGAACGAAGGCGTAAACATTCAAACACGCGAAAACGAAAAAGTAAGATGCGTCTTTGAGGGACAGGTTGCTGCAGTGGCGTACGTGCCTAACGTGGGCAGTACTGTCCTTGTTAAGCATGGAGAGTATTTTACGGTATATGCTGGTCTGAAAGAAGTTTATGTCAAGCAGGGTCAGAAAGTGATTGTTGACCAGGAACTCGGAAAAGTGATTTCGAACATGGAAGGCGTTCCTGAACTCAGATTCCAGATTCGAAAAAACACGCAAGCCCTTGATCCACAAGGGTGGCTGAGGAATCTCTGATACCGCCCATTCCTGTAAAAAAACCTTAAAACATTCAGTTTTTTACGCTACTTTTGTAATCCTTACCGACTTCTTTGACGATTCACGGACGGAAAAGGCAAAATCTTGAACTGGCAATTTTTAATTATTACTAATATGAAATCCATACTGTTGTTTTTAGGTGGAGTAGGCATGCAGGAAATTCTCGTGATCGGACTTTTCGTGCTGATCTTTTTTGGTGCCAAGAAAATACCTGATTTCATGAAAGGCCTTGGAAAAGGCGTGCGTGAATTCAAAGATGCTGTGAAGGACGTTAAGAAAGAAGTTGACGAAACAACGAAAGAAACCAGCAAAATCGAAGAAGGAAGATAAGTGTTGAAATCCTACGCTTCATTTCGCGAAATACAAAACGATCTGCAGCGAGGCGCCATCTCCTGTCACGATTTAGTTCGTCATTACCTTTCGAACATCAAGCAGAAAGCACACCTCAATGTTTTTTTGAGTGTGTATGAAGACGAAGCGCTTTCTCAAGCAATCGAGATTGATAAAAAAATTAAGACCGGCACAGCAGGAAAGCTTGCCGGTCTTGTTATTGGATTAAAGGACGTTCTCGCCTACAAAGACCATCCGCTTCAGGCCTCGAGCAAAATCCTAAACGGTTTTATCTCCCAATACAACGCCACGGCTGTTCAGCGACTGCTGGACGAAGACGCTATTATCATCGGTCGGCAAAATTGTGACGAGTTTGCCATGGGCTCATCCAATGAAAACTCTGCGTTCGGGCCGGTGCTGAATGACATAGACAACACGCGCGTCCCTGGCGGTTCCTCAGGCGGCTCTGCCGTTGCTGTGATGGCCGACCTGTGCCAGGTCTCACTTGGCTCTGACACCGGAGGATCCGTACGCCAGCCCGCTGCCTTCTGCGGTGTGGTAGGATTGAAACCAACGTACTCCCGAATTTCACGATATGGCTTAGTCGCGTACGCATCATCGTTTGATTGTATTGGCATCTTTGGGAAAAGTGTTGATGACATTGCGTTGACACTCGAAGTCATCGCTGGTGCAGATGAGTACGACAGCACCGTGTCCCTGCAGCCGATTCCTCGATACACGGAAGCTTTAGAAAAAAGAAATCCGCAGAATCTCAAGATTGCTTACATACGTGAGTTGACATCGGAAGCACTTCAATCCGAGATCCGCGAAAATATTTTCAGTGTAATTGAAAAATTAAAACGGGAAGGAAATACTGTGGAAGAAGTGGAATTTCCGCTGATGGATCACATTCTTCCTACCTATTATATTCTTGCTACGGCCGAAGCGAGTTCGAATCTTTCGCGCTTCGATGGTGTAAGGTATGGGCATCGAAGTGAACACACGACTGATCTTGAATCCATGTATAAAAAATCCCGCGCTGAAGGATTCGGTAAAGAGGTGCAGAGACGGATTTTATTAGGTACATTTGTGTTAAGTGCCAGTTACTACGATGCGTATTATACGAAAGCACAGAAAGTAAGAAGGATCATCCGCGAGAAGGCGAAGGAAATTCTAAAAAAATATGATTTTATCGTTATGCCAATCACGCCTACTACAGCGTTTAAGATTGGAGAACATACCGGTAATCCGCTCGAGATGTATCTGGCAGACCTTTTTTCAGTACAAGCTAATGTTGTGGGAGTTCCCGCCATATCAGTTCCCTGCGGAAAGGACAAGAATGGGTTGCCTATCGGACTGCAAGTAATTGCGGATGACTTTGAAGAGCTGAAATTATTGCAATTTTCGAACTATATCATTGGCTTAAACCAGTAATGAAGAAGCATTTTTTATTTTTTTGTCTGACCATTTTTTCATTTCCAGCACTAAGTCAGATCGAGCCCCCTACAAACCTGTTTGACACTGTAGCGGCTGTTACCCAATTTGACTCCCTGGTTGTGGATTCGCTGGAGGTGGCGCAGGCCGAAGAAGAGATCATGTATAAGGAAGACACGGCCGACTTTGTTTACTACTACCTGCCGTCTGAACTTGAGTATATTCCCGGAGACGATCATCCTGAAATATTCCGTGATCGCCTTGCCTGCATTGAAAAAAATATTCCACTAGTATACAACGACAAGATTCACGCGTTTATCAATTACTTCACCATCAAAGACCGTGAATACACGCGCATGATGATGCGCAGAAAAAACCTCTACTTCCCCCTGTTCGAAAAGTATCTGAAAAAATACAACATGCCGGACGAGCTGAAGTATTTGTCAATCATTGAATCCGGATTAAATCCGAGGGCAACGTCAAGGGTACGCGCAGTTGGATTGTGGCAGTTTATGTCCGCTACGGGGAGATATTACGGACTGCATAACGACTGGTATATCGATGAGCGCATGGATCCTGAAAAATCTACAGATGCAGCATGTCGCTACCTGAAAGATCTCCATCGCATGTTCAATGACTGGGAACTTGCATTGGCAGCGTATAATACTGGTCCGGGAAATGTGAAGCGCGCCATCCGCAGGTCAGGCTACAAAAAAACGTTCTGGGATATTTACTCGTTCCTCCCACGCGAAACACGTTCGTATGTTCCGCAGTTTGTAGCAATCATCTATACAATGAACTATCTGGATCAGCATAATTTTGTGCATGAAGGTGAAGAGATGCTCGTTCACTCAGACACCATCCACGTAAAGAAGTTCATGAATTTCGAGACCCTTGCTACCTTGACCGGCTCATGTCTGGAAGATCTTCAAAAACTGAATCCATCCATTCAGCGCAATGCTGTACCTGCAACTGGCAAGACGTATGTCGTCCGTATTCCACAGGCATCTAAGCTGGTGCTGAATGAAAACCGTTTCGCCATTCTGGATTCGGCTTCGAAAGTTGGAAAGAAAGAACTAGAGTTGCTTGCGAAGAATACTGCAGGAACTACCTATGGCCGTGATCGCATCGTGTACAAAGTGAAAAGCGGAGATGTGCTCGGGTCAATCGCGATGCGGCATCGCGTAACGGTTGCTGACCTGAAAAAATGGAACAATCTTAAGAGTACAAATATCCGCTCTGGCCAGCGTCTTACCGTGTGGGTAAAAGCCGGAACGGAAAGTAAGTATCGGACACCTGCCACAGGTTCAAAAAATACAGTAGTAGCGTCTGCCGTAAAAGGATCAAAAACATATACGGTTCAACCGGGTGACACCCTCTGGGATATTACACAGAAGTTCCAGGGCCTCACTGTGGAAAAGATCAAGTCGCTTAACAAGCTCAACGGCAATAAAATTCAGGCCGGACAGAAGCTGATCATCGGAATTTAAAAAAAGACGACAGTCCGCGGTCCATCGTCCACAGAGTTTCCGTGGTCCGTGGGACCGCGGGCTGTTGACTTTTTACACCCTAACTTTTCCGCTCGATTCTCCCTAACTTTCCTATCTTTACCCCTTCGAAAACCTAGCGCTAAAACATGTCTATTAAAATACGAAGAGAAGACGCTCTCAATTATCACATGCAGGGTCAGCCTGGCAAAATTGAAGTGGTTCCAACCAAAGTTTTAAGCTCACAACTCGATCTGGCACTCGCCTACTCTCCAGGTGTTGCCGAGCCTTGCAAGGAGATTGCAGCGAATAAAGAAGATGTCTATAAATACACGGCAAAGGGGAACCTGGTAGCCGTCATATCCAACGGTACAGCTGTTCTGGGATTAGGTGATATCGGGCCCGAGGCTGCGAAGCCCGTGATGGAAGGAAAAGCCGTGTTGTTCAAGAAGTACGCAGGTATCGACAGCTTCGATATAGAAGTGGATGAAAAAGATCCGGATGCATTTATCAAAATTGTAAAGGCACTTGAACCAACGTTTGGAGGTGTGAACCTGGAAGACATCAAAGCACCGGAGTGTTTCAAGATTGAGACGGAATTGCGTGAAAAGATGAACATCCCGATCATGCATGATGATCAGCATGGTACCGCGATCATTTCTTCTGCGGCTCTTTTGAATGCGCTCGAGCTGGTTGGGAAAAAAATTGAGCAGATCGTGATTGTTGTGAATGGTGCAGGTGCCGCTGCAGTAAGTTGTACGAAGCTGTATCTAGCCCTTGGCGCGAAAAAAGAAAATATTATTATGTGCGACAGCAAGGGTGTGCTGAACAAGAGCAGGACAAACCTTGACGATATTAAAAAACAATTCGTGACAGATCGCACTGTTGCAACCTTACAGGAAGCAATGAAAGGTGCTGACGTGTTCGTAGGACTTTCTGTTGCTGATGCAATCACACCTCAGGATCTGCTCAACATGGCCGACAAGCCAATTGTGTTCGCGCTGGCGAATCCAAATCCTGAGATTCAATATGACCTTGCCAAGAAGACAAGACCTGATGCTCTCCTTGCGACAGGTCGCTCCGATCATCCTAACCAGGTAAACAACGTATTAGGGTTCCCTTACATTTTCCGTGGAGCGCTCGATGTGCGTGCCACTGAAATAAACGAAGAAATGAAGCTCGCTGCGGTATACGCACTTGCTAAGTTGACGAAGGAGCCTGTACCTGACATGGTTGTAAAAGCGTATGGTACTGACAGACTTAAATTCGGACCTGAATATCTTATTCCGAAACCCCTTGATCCACGGTTGATCACCACCGTTTCTCCTGCTGTTGCGAAGGCCGCGATGGATTCCGGAATGGCGAAGCATCCGATCACTGACTGGGGTGCGTATCACAACGACCTTCAAAAGCGCATTGGTATTGATCAGAAGCTGATGTTGCGCATTATCGATCGCGCTAAGAAAAATCCTAAGCGTGTCGTTTTTGCCGAAGCAACGCACCATAAAATATTGAAGGCTGCTCAAATCCTGAAAGATGAAGGAATTGCAAAACCGATCCTTCTCGGAAACAGGCAGGAGATTCTTCAGTTAATTGAAGATCACAAGCTGGACCTTCTTGATTGCCCCATCATCTATCCACGCGAAGAGGAAGAAACCGTTAACCGCTACGCACAAGTCTTTTACGAAAAGCGTCAGCGTAAAGGACTGGCACTGCAGGACTGCAAGCGTCTGATGCGCGAACGAAATTATTTTGGCTCTATGATGGTGGAACTCGGTGATGCCGATGCACTCGTATCCGGTCTGACGAAAGATTATCCAAAAACAATTTCTCCGGCATTACAGGTTATTGGTGTGGCCGAAGGTGTGAATCGTGTCGCAGGTATGTACATCATTACCAACAAGCGAGGAACATATTTCTTCTCCGATACTACTGTCAATGTGGATCCTAATGCCGAAGAGCTGGCACAAATCATCGAGCTCACAGCACGCGGTGTTAAGTTCTTTGACATGGAGCCTCGCATGGCGGTATTATCCTACTCGAATTTCGGTTCTTCGAAAGGTGACATTCCTGAAAAGACGAAAGCAGCTGTGGCCCTGGCTACTAAACGGAATCCCAACCTTGTCGTGGAAGGTGATATCCAAGCCAACGTTGCACTGAATATTGAAATTCAACAGGAAACTTATCCGTTCAGCAAACTTGCAAAAGAGGGAGCCAATACATTGATCTTCCCTAATCTTGCAGCGGGTAATATTGCTTACAAATTGTTGATGGAGATCGGTGGCGCTGAAGCCATCGGGCCAATTTTGCTGGGCATGAAAAAACCGGTGCACATTCTACAGCTTGGAAGCTCAATTCGCGAAATCGTGAATATGGCTGCCATTGCCGTTGTTGATGCGCAATTACACGAACAAAACGATCACCTTTGATGCGCTAAAATTTTTCCCGGATGATCGCATTTTTGAAAGGCCGACTGGCTCACAAAGATCCTACGCATGTCGTCATTGATGTCAATGGAGTGGGTTATCACGTGAACATTTCACTTCAAACTTTCTCGGAAGTGAAAGACAAGGAAGACATCCAGCTTTTCACCCATTTGGCGATTCGCGAGGATGCGCATGTGCTGTTCGGTTTCAGCAGCGATTCCGAAAGACGTTTGTTTCAGCAACTCATTTCGGTAAACGGTATCGGACCGAGCACAGCTATTGTCATGTTATCGTACATGAACAGCAATGAGCTCAAAACTGCCATTGTCCAGGAGAATGCAGCGGCCCTTCAATCCATTAAGGGAATTGGAGGTAAAACCGCCCAGCGTGTCATCATTGATTTAAAAGACAAACTCAAGAAAGAGAGCTGGGAAGAAAGCCAGCCAACTCTTTCTGCGGGTCCGCACAATACGCTACGCAAAGAAGCGTTATCTGCTCTACTCACCCTTGGCCTACCAAAAGTGGTGGCCGAGAAAAGTGTAGACACAGTCCTGAAAAAATCAGGAAATACCATTACCTTAGAAGATTTAGTAAAGCAAGCTCTAAAAACCGCTTAGTAGCCCTGAAGTCTCGCGCTTTAAATGGGGCTTCATGAAGAACTTGACTTCGGAAGCTTGGGTAACGCGTTGGGAACTTCCCGAAAAATTGACAAGAACCTTGACCTCGATTTGGAAGAATAATCTTGTGATCTCCTTCGGCCGACTCCTAACGGCATGCCTATTGGTATTGGGCTTTCCAGACGATGCGTTTGGACAGGATCGTGACAGTAGCCGATACCAGCCGAGCAGAAGACCAACGTTCAGAACGCAGGATCGCTATGGAGACCCCTTCTCGAACACTACAACAGAATCACCTCTCTTTCTAAAAGATCCCAATAAACTTAAGCTCGATGTAGACATCGACACTGCGTTGAATTACACCATTTATGAAAAGATTGGTGACCTCAACTATCGGCCCACCAGCAGCATGTCGTTTGAAGAATTCAAACAATACCAGGACCGGCAGATTCTAAAAGATTACTGGCAAAATCGCTCGCGCGCGATGGATGGCGAAAGCGCTGTGAGTGGAAGAGGTTTTACACCAAAAATTTTCGTCAGCCCGATTCTAGACAGAATTTTTGGAGGCAGCTACGTTGAACTGGTGCCGCGCGGATTTGTCATGCTTGACCTCGGTTATCAGCATCAGAAAATAAGCAATCCCGGTATCCCAATCCGACAGCAGCGGAACGGAAGCTTCGAGTTTGATCAGCAGATTAACATGAGCGTGGTTGGTAAAGTCGGAGAAAAGCTTGCTGTCACCGCCAACTTTGATGACAAGAATTCATTCGACTTTCAAAACAACATGAAGGTTGAATACACGGGGTATAAGGAAGACATTCTCCAGAAGCTTGAGATCGGAAACGTCAGCCTCCCGTTGAACAATACACTCATTCAGGGCGCCCAAAACCTGTTTGGTGTGAAGGCGCAGATGCAGTTTGGCAAACTCAACGTTACGGCTATTGCTTCAACACAACGCGGTAAGGTCGAATCAATTGATATTCCTGGTGGTGGCTCTGGCCAGGGAAGACCGTTTGAGATCGTTGCTTCAAACTACGATGAAAATCGCCACTTTTTCCTGGGTCATTTCTTCCGTGACAATTATCGAAAATGGATCGCGAATCTTCCCCAAATCAATTCAGGCGTAAACATAACCCGCGTTGAAGTATACGTACTAAACCGAAATAATGACACGCAGACAAACCGAAACATTGTGGGTTTGATGGATTTGGGTGAACCGAGAAGAATTTTCCGTGACGATATCATCAGTCGCGACCCCGCGTTTCCCGAGGCTAACGGCAATGATGCCAACACACTCACTGACTTAATCGATTTCAAATCAATCACGCGGAATGCCGACCTGATCAACGATCGCCTGACAGAAATATTCGGGGCAAATTCCAACGGTCGTGATTTCGAAAAGATTACGACAGCACGAAAATTAAATCCAACAGAATATACGGTTCATAGCCAGCTTGGCTACATCACCCTTACGCGTAAACTGCAGAATGATGAGGCGTTAGCCGTTTCATACGAATATACCTATAATGGCAGGCCGTTTAAAGTTGGCGAGTTGTCAGAAGACTATGCGGACCTGGAAGACGAAGAAGTCATCTTCATGAAATTGCTCCGGCCACGGAAGATCAGCATCCGCGGAGGTGATAACGGAAAAGGCGAGATCATCCCTACGTGGGATCTGATGATGAAAAACATTTATAACCTGAATGTCAATCAGCTCACACGTGAAGGCTTCCAACTTCGAATCATTTATCGTGACGACAGAACCGGCATCGATAACCCTCAGTTGCAGGAAGGAAGCAGTACCCTTCGTGAACGGCAATTGATCGAAATATTCGGACTGGATAAACTTAATCCGGTGAATGACCCACAGCGCGATGGTAACTTCGATTTTGTTGAAAACATCACCATCAATACACAAACGGGGCTCATCATCTTCCCGTATCTCGAGCCGTTCTCAGAAGCGCTGAAAGAAGCGTTCGATGATCAGCCGAACGAATCGGTACTGATTCAAAAATACTCCTACGATACCCTTTACCGAACCACGAAAGCAGACGCAGAGTTATTCGCTACAAAAAATAAGTTTTTTATGGTGGGAACCTATAGTGCAGGATCGTCCCGCGAGATCTTGATTCCAGGCTTTGGTGTCTCCCAAAACTCCGTTAAAATTTTTGCGGGTGGAATGCCTTTGCAGGAAGGCACCGACTACACGGTTGATTATACATTCGGAAAAGTAACTATCATCAACGAGAGCGTGCTAAGTTCTGGCAAAAACATCAGCGTGCAATATGAACAATCCGACCCGTTCGCATTTCAGACACGAAGCCTGATCGGAACGCGATTCGACTACAAACTCAACGATGATGTAAATCTTGGATCAACGTTTCTCTACTACAACGAGCGTCCCCTGATCAGCCGTAATCAGATTGGAACAGAGCCTGCGCGCAACATGCAGTATGGGTTCGATTTCAATATCCGGAAAGACAGCCGCGTGCTTACCAAAATGATTGATGCCATTCCAATCCTTCAGACGAAGGAACCATCGTCCATCAATTTTAATGGCGAGTTTGCTCAATTGATTCCCGGCACATCGAACATCGTTGGCGGAGAAGGAACAGCGTATGTAGATGACTTCGAAAATACTGCAACGCCATACTCATTGATGAGTCCACAAGGCTGGAAACTAGCCGCAACGCCCATTCTTGATCAGCGTTTTCACGATGAGGCAAGTAATTCACGCAGCATCCGCCTGGGATACAAACGCGCGAAACTCGCGTGGTATACCGTAGACAATCAGTTTTATCGTGATGGTGGACAATTCAAGCCACAAAATGTCACCGAGGCTGATCTCCAAAACCATTATGTGCGCTACGTGGAGCCAGATGAAATTTTCCCTTATTTCCAGCGACAACAGTTATACGGTCCACAGCAAATTTTTGACATCGCGTACTATCCCGCAGAGCGCGGACCTTACAACTACAATCCAGACATTAACGCTCAAGGCGTATTGAGGCCCGGAGACTTGAAAGGAAACTGGGCTGGTATGACAACGGCTATCCGTACAGAAGTGGATTTTGACAAGGCGAATATTGAATACGTTGAGTTTTGGTTGTTGAATCCATTCATTGAAGGCAACAATGGAAAGGTGATCATTCGCGGGAAAAATGAAGGTGTGAATAACACGACTGGCGGAAAATTAATTTTTCAACTAGGCTCTATCTCCGAAGACGTTGCACGCGATTCAAAACATGCTTTTGAAAACGGACTGCCAAGCGCTACTAACCCTGGTGGAAAAGTTGCAAACGAATGGGGTTATGTAACGACTCAACAGTATCTCAACAATGCATTTGACAATGACCCGTCCTCGCGCCCAACACAAGACGTTGGATTAGACGGAGCAACAAACTCGGAAGAGGCAATCAAATTTGCCCCGTTCTTAGACCAGCTTCCTGCTGACGCACGAGCGTTGTATGAGAATGATCCGTCCGGAGATGATTTTGAATATTTCTTTGGCAGCGAGCAGGACGCACGTGGGGCACAGATTCTTGAGCGTTACAAAAACTATAACGGGATGGACGGCAATTCACCTGTTAACACGGGTGACTCGGATATTGCGCGTGCAGGAACCCAAGTGCCGGATAACGAAGACCTCAATGCCGACAACACGTTGAGCGAACTTGAAGAGTATTACGAATACGACATCGATCTCAAGCCTGGACTTGAAATTGGACAAGAGTACATTGTCGACAAGATCAGAACAAACGATAATGTAGCGGGTGAGAATATCGACTGGTTTTTATTCCGCATACCGGTGCGCGACTTCGAGGCAAAATTCGGAAACATCAGCGGATTCAAATCGATTAAATATATCCGTACAATCCTAACCGGTTTCGAGCAACCTGTTGTGCTACGGATGGCCAACTTTCGCATGATTGGAAGTCGGTGGAGAAGGTACCAGGCAGACCTGCGTGGCGATGGCGTTGCTCCTGCTATCGAAGAGAATTACAATGACTTCACCGTGTCGGTTGTCAACCTCGAAGAGAATGGCGCGTACGATCCGAACAATCCAGCTCCTACAAGTCCCTATCGGATCCCACCAGGGGTAAGGCGTGACCGTGACAATACATCAGCTATCTCGCGGCAACTCAATGAGCAAGCGGTGCAGGTGTGTGTCGATAATCTTGAAGACGGTGATGCGCGCGCCATTTTTAAAAACGTAGGTGTCGATCTTTTCAACTACGGCCGCATCAAAATGTTTTTCCACGCAGAGAGCGCCCTCACTCAGGACGATGAACTCTACGCATTTCTCAGGCTCGGAACTGATTTCGACCAAAACTATTACGAAATACAAATCCCATTAAAGTTTCCTCAAATTGTGGCTGACCCGAGTGACCGCGATGTGTGGCCGGAAGAAAATGAAATCGACATTGACCTGAATGAACTTTATGCGCTCAAGCTTCGCAGAGACAATGATCTTAACGCCTCCACGAGCGCGGTTTATACCGGTCCACCGGTTGGGCGACACACTATCCGAATTTTTGGCCGCCCTGATCTTACAAGTGTTCAGGTAATGATGATTGGTGTGCGAAATCCCCGGAGCCAAGATGGCCGTGCGCACACCGCCTGCATTTGGGCAAATGAGTTGCGCGTAACAGATTTTAACCGCACTGCTGGGTGGGCAGCAACGGGAACCGTTAGTACAAAGCTCGCAGATTTCGCCACTGTAACAGGAGCCCTTCGTCATACAACATTTGGGTTTGGTGCAGTGAGTTCAAAAATCGGAGAACGTACGCGGGACGAAACAACAGCATACGATGTCTCAGCAAATGTCAATGTGGATAAACTATTGCCCGGAAACACCGGAATCAAAATACCGATGTTCGTTAGCTATGAAAGCACGGTGATCAATCCAAACTTTGATCCGGCTAATCCGGACATTCGTGTTGAGGCCGCGTTTAAGTCCTTCAATTCCGAGCAGGATCGAAATGATTTTAAGAAATTAATTCAAGATCGAACGGTTCGAAGGAGCTTGAACTTTGTCAACGTCAAGAAAAACAAAGTGAAGCCAGATGCGGTGTCACATATCTATGATATCGAAAACTTGTCGTTCAGCTACTCCTTCAGCGAGGCGACACAAACAAACTTTTTCACCAAAGAAAATCTGCTAAAGCAATATCGCGGCTCCGTAGCCTATAATTTTTCACCAAAGGCAACGGGAATCGAACCATTCAAATCCGCAAAGGGTTTGAAGTCTCCATATCTCAAGTTTATTAAGGATTTCAACATTAGCTTCCTTCCGTCTAATCTTTCTGTTCGGGCCGATGTGGATCGTTCGTTCAGCAAAAAAGTCTATCGGAACTCAGGGGGAGCATACGGCACGTACTCTTACTCGGCACCAAACTACTTGAAATACTTCACCTTTAATCGCACGTACAACCTCCGATGGAACTTCACGAGGTCACTCTCGCTGGAATACCAGGCCCGGGCAAATGCCATCATCGATGAACCTCAGGGTGACCTTGTAACGCAAGAACAGAAAGACAGCGTCATCAACAACTTCAAGAACTTCGGCCGACTGAAAATGTTTGATCAGAGTTTCACCGTGAACTACACACTTCCACTGGATAAGTTCCCCATCACTGACTGGTTGGGCGCAGAATACCGTTACATTGCAGGCTATAATTGGCGCGCGGGTCCCGTAAACATCAATGACGAGTACGCTCAGGCGAACAATCTTCAGGATATTCCTGACGAACTGGATTTCAAAAATACAATTCAAAATACGCGCGAGAATAGTCTCACGGGAAAAGTAGATTTTGTTAAACTCTATAACAAGATCAAATTCCTCAAGGAGATAAATACGCCCGCACGTCCAACGACACCTCAACGACCTGTACCCGGACGAACGACACCAGCTAAACCGGTACCTGCCGACACGGTAAAGAAAACACCAGGCTTCGTGAAAGGATTCTTCAGACTATTAATGTCAGTACGTTCACTCAACGGAAATTATTCGCTTACCGAGGGAACGATTTTGCCAGGCTTCACAGAAACACCAAAGTTCTTTGGCGTCAGCGAAGACTGGAAAGCTCCGGGATGGAAATTTGTGCTTGGCAGTCAAAATCCAGGTATAAAAGAATACGCTGCAGATCGGGCATGGATCACCTATACACCCTCGCTTACCACACCCTTCCAGCAGGTGCGAAATGAAATCGTTAACCTGCGGGCGAATGTTGAACCATCTTCAGAACTGAAGATTCAACTCGATGTGAAAAAGGAAGGCATGTCATCATACCAGGAAATCTTCCGATACGATGACGACATTGATCAATTCTCTTCGCTCAGCCCGAGCCGTTCGGGTAGTTATAAAATCTCGTTCAACACGATCAACACTGCTTTCAAAAGTTCGAACAACAAAACTAACTCCGAGGTGTTCCAGCAATTCGAACAAAATTTGGAGATCATGAAAAATCGTTTTCAGCAAGTAACCGGAAACCAGGAGTACGACTCAACTACGCAAGACGTTGTCATACCTGCCTTCCTTGCTGCGTATAGCGGAAAGAGTGCCGAGACGATTGGGCTTGGACCTTTTCCAAAAACACCATTGCCGAACTGGCGCATCGATTATAGTGGCTTGGGAAAAATTCCAGCACTGAAAGAAGTATTCCAGGCTGTTACACTCTCGCATGGCTACCAGTCTACCTACTCCGTTGTTAACTACAACAACTCACTCGAGTTTAGCGACCCATTCCAGGTCGGGATAAACAGACCTATTGAGGATTATAACAATCGATACTTCGGTGGCAACAATGCGGAAGGACAGTTTGTGCCGGTCTACGTAATCACACAAGTCATGATTTCGGAGCAATTCTCTCCGCTCATTGGGGTCAACGTAAGGACAAAGAGCCGTTTTACAGCAAAAGCGGAGTATAAAACAAAACGTGATTTGATGGTGACGATCACCAACGCGCAGATCACGGAAATGAATTCAAAAGATGTTTCCTTTGAAGTGGGCTATACCAAGAATAACGTCAAGCTTCCGTTTAAATCGCAAGGAAGAACAATCGTGCTGAAGAATGATGTAACCTTCCGAATGAATGTTTCGGTGAGTGATAATGTGACCATCCAACGCAAGGTCGCTGATGAAGCCAAAGAGGTAAATGGTAACCTGAACTTCCAGCTGCGGCCAAACATGAGCTACGTAGTAAACCAGAAACTGACATTGCAAGCCTACTTTGAACGCAATGTTCGAGAACCACGTGTTACCAATTCTTACCCAACGGCAACAACTCGATTCGGCATCCAAATTCGCTATAGCCTAGCTCAATAGATCGGTTAACAGCCTCTGAAATTTTCCTGATCATAATCGGGAAATTCCTTTATTTTTGACCCCGTAAACTCATTAACCATGAACATCCCTGACGGACTCAAGTACACCAAAGATCACGAATGGATCAAAATTGACGGTAAGACAGCCATTATCGGAATCACAGACTTTGCACAAGGCGAACTTGGTGACATTGTGTATGTTGACATTTCGTCTGTCGGAAAAGAGGTAAACGAGCACGAAGTTTTTGGAACCGTTGAAGCCGTTAAGACTGTGTCGGATTTATTTATGCCGGTTTCGGGTAAAGTGTTGGAAATCAACCCGATTCTAGACGGCAGTCCGGAGAAGGTTAATGAAGATCCATACGGTGACGGCTGGATGATCAAGATTGAAATCAAAGGATCAACAGAAGGGCTTTTGACAGCTGCGCAGTACAAGGAACTAATCGGCAAATAATTGGTTTTAAGTAGAGGAAGTTGCCGCTTCTTTACCGATTAACGTATGATTGAACTACCCACCATTTCTCAGGAACAAACTCGCAAACGTAAACCAGATTGGTTGCGCGTGAAATTGCCTGTTGGTCCTGAATATGCAAAAGTCAGGAAGCTTGTCGATAACTATAAGCTTCACACCATTTGCGAAAGTGGGAATTGTCCGAACATGGGCGAGTGCTGGGGAGCCGGTACTGCAACATTTATGATTCTCGGAAATGTCTGCACACGTAGCTGTACGTTCTGCGCGGTGGCAACAGGCAGACCTACGGAATACGATCTTGATGAACCTAAGCGTGTAGCCGAAGCGATAAAACTCATGGGCGTAAAGCATGCAGTGATTACATCGGTGAATCGCGATGAACTCAAAGATCGCGGGGCTGAAGTTTGGTATCAAACTGTCGTGCAGACGAAAGCAGCTAGTCCATCAACAACTATCGAAACGCTGATTCCAGATACAAAAGGAAATTGGGATGCGTTGTATCGCATGATCCAGGGCGGACAGGAAGTTGTATCACACAACATGGAAACGGTGAGCAGACTCTATCGCAACGTGCGCCCTCAGGCAAAATACGAACGCAGCCTTGAACAGCTGAAAAGAATTCGCGAAGCTGGCATGCGTACAAAGTCAGGCATCATGCTTGGTCTTGGTGAAACGAAAGAAGAGGTTTTCAAAGCAATGGATGACCTCGCTGCCAACGGCCTGCTCATTCTTACGCTGGGACAATACCTTCAACCGACCAAATTGCATCACGAGGTCATCGAATTCATCCATCCCGAAACGTTCGATCTGTATCGTGAAGAAGGTCTTAAGCGAGGTTTAAAGTATGTAGAATCGGGTCCTCTTGTACGTTCATCCTATCATGCTGAGCGGCACGTGAACGTTCCCCTGTCCTAATACGCTGCTCGCTCACCATTCCCGAATATCTCTTTTTATTTTCCTCAGCATCATACACTTGCATTTTTGCCGTTCGCTAATGGCCGCAGCTTTGGCATAGTTCTTTTTTTCTCCACCGCAGAATTTGAGAATCACACGGGCGAAGAATCGCTAAAAACATGTTCAACCTAAAGTGAGAAAAAATGAAAAAGCTAATAATGGTTTTGATGACCGCTGCAGCAATGACAGCGATGAGTTGTGGTGATGGTGGAAATCGATCAAGCGAAAGTGGTAACGACACGGATACAGGTGGCGACAACACAGAACTGGCCGAGCCTGCTGACACCACTACCATGGAATCTGATACAACATCAACGGGCGATATGGATCAGCGCCAGGATGACAATGACATGGATCGCGGTGAATCTGGAACAACCGGTGCTTCTGGTACCAGTGGATCCGGAACAAGTGGTCAATCGGGAACACAATCCGATGATCGAAATCAACGAGATACGATCCAATAAAAAAATGCCGCGATGATCCGCGGCATTTTTTTTCCCAGCCATTCAACATGTTCTTGCCCGAGTCACTCCAATCATTGTTTCTGCCATTCTTACTTTGATGGTCGATCATCACGCTGAATCATTTTGAAGATCACCTTTCCATATTCAACAGGATTTGCTGCCATGTTGTTGGATAGGATAACAATGAAAATTTTCGCGCTCGGAACATACAAAGCGTGTGATTGGTATCCATCAATAGTACCACCATGTCCAATACTTTTCGGTTCACGTTCGCTGAGTTGCCATCCGAATCCATAAGGACGTGTCGTGCCATCATTTAATATTACTGGTGTCCAAGCCTCCTGCAGCAAATCAATATTGATAATCGCCCTGCCAAAGACTGCTTTATTCCATTTCCAAAGATCATCCACAGTGGATGCCATTGATCCAGCTGCAAAAGAAGCCGTTGGATGCACAATATCCGCCCGGTGAAAGCCTTTCTTCTGTTTATAGTAGCCTATTGCTTCACCTGAAAGACCGATGTCGTCACAATACGTAGACTTCATTTCGATCGGGGCGAAAAAATTCTGCTCCAGGTATGTAGCCCATGATTGTCCAGTCACTTTTTCTATGATTGCCCCGAGCAAATAGTAAGCGGAATTATTGTAGAGGTATCGATCTCCTGGGGGAAAATCCAGAGGCTTATTTTTAAAACTGTTGATTATCTCATCAGTTTTATAACTCCGCTCCTTCGACTCCTTCGATCCAACGATTTCAGGAAGGCTGGTGTAGCTTTTTATTCCGGAGGTATGCGTCAGCAAGTGACGAATGGTGATTGGCTTTTCTCCCATTGGGTAATCCGGTAAGAAGTTCGTGATCGGACCGTCAAGAGATATTTTTCCTTCCGCTACAAGCTTGAGAATCGCTGTACTGGTAAATTGCTTTGTGATACTGCCAATACGAAAGATGGTTTCCGGTGCATTGCTTTTGCCATTTTCTTTGTCAGCAAGTCCGTAGGCTTTTCTAAGGATGATCTCGTCACCCCTCGCAATCAGGACAACACCTCCAGGCTCGCTGGTGGGAAACTTCTCCCTAATATAAGTGTCAATTTTATCAGCTAACCCTCCCGACTGCGCAAGCGAAATCAGCGGGGCGAGAAATACAAGACAAAGAAATCTGGAAGGTTTCATAGTGAGGGTGTTTACTATTATTGAAATTAATAAACCTTCATTTGAAATCCATAAAATAAAAAAGGCGAGCTCGCCAGGAACTCGCCTTTCAATCCTTCGGACTTAATTATTTGGCATCGGGAACAATACGTTGTTCGCGATTTACAATTTCCCATGCTGTATAGAACACGCACTGCGCGCGTTTTTGCAACAGGTCAAACTCGATTTTATCGACTTCATCTGAAGGCTTGTGGTAGTCTTCATGGATTCCATCGAAATAGAAGATGATTGGAATGTTCTTCTTCGCAAAGTTCCAATGATCCGAGCGCTTATAAAGATTCGTTGGATGATTCTCATCATTATACGTGTAATCGAAAATCAGGTTTGTGTAAGTCTTGTTAGTTGACTCGCTCAAGCGGTGAAGTTCGCTTGAAAGCTTGTCAGCACCAATAACATACACATACGGTGCGCTGTCTTTATGCTCAGGATCTCTTCTTCCAACCATGTCAATGTTGAGGTTGACTACCGTCTTATCCAAGGGATAAACTGGATTTTCAGAATAGTACTCAGATCCAAGAAGACCTTTTTCTTCACCCGTTACGGTCATGAACAAAATGCTTCTGCGCGGGCCTTTACCATCTTTCTTAGCCTGTGCAAAAACTTTTGCAAGCTGAAGAACAGACACAGTACCTGAGCCATCATCATCAGCACCGTTGTTTATCAAATCACCCTCGCCACTCTTTCGCTTGCCGATATGATCATAGTGCGAAGTGATCACGACCACCTCATCTTTTTTGTCGCTGCCTTCGAGGAAGCCCAGAACGTTCTCGCTCTTTACGGTTTCAACCTTTAGCGATGTCTTGTAGGTAAAGGAACCTGGCTTCACTTTCTTAAGTGAGCCTTTTTTCGCATCTGCAGCAATGGACTTGGAAAGCTTGTCCATAGTTGTGCTCATAATTTTTTCAGCAACCTCTGGAGAAATCAGGAACATACCGGAGTTCGTGGAAGTAGATTGCTTCAGGGAAAGGGAGCCATTCGACAAATACATCTTATACTGATCAAGAAGCGCTTTTGATTCCGCTGCATCAGCGTTGGCAACCAACACCATTTTCGCACCCTTTTCGCGCGCGATACCCGCCAGTCTGCGTGGACTTGCATCCGCACTCAATAAGATCAAGGCAGCTTTTCCGTCAACACTAAGGTCTGTGTAATCCTCCGGATTACCTTTTCCAACGAAAACAACAGGAAGCGTAACCTCGCCATTGCTATCCATGCTACCAGCATAGGCTATAGTTTCGAAATTTTTGTAGGTGTTATTTCCAGCCTTAATGTAGCTATCCCCAGGCATGCTGCGGAAGAACTCTACCGTCTGGTAATTCGATCCATTTACAGGAGCGGCTAATCCTAATTCTTGGAAGTGAGCGGCAATAAACGCGGCTGCCATCTTCTGGCCGCGCGTTCCGGTTTCACGTCCCTCCATTGCATCCGAAGCAATGATGGTCAGGTTTTCTTTAAGATCGGAAATGGTAATGAGGTTCCCGTACGTTTGTGCAACCGGGTCCTGGCCAAAAAGGCTGATGCTGCCAAAAAACAGGCAGGCAAAGGCACTAATTTTCAATTTCATGTTGTAATTGTTTTTTAAAGGGATGCATGTGAAGCTAAAGGCAGATCGCCTATTTAGCGACTTCATGCTAATCTCAATTGATTAGGTTAATGCCCAAAACTAATGGACTTTTCCGGAATTTGGTCAAACATTAGTGTGGGCGGAGAATAAAATCTGATGGGATGTTTTTTTGTGAAAGCTTCGGGATTTTCCCGAATAAAATTGTGTTATCTCATTACCTTTGCGGCAACTGGAACAATGGCTCATCCGGCTTCAACCACTAACTTGACTTCGATGGCCAAACGCCTTCCATTTTGAGCTAAAAATCCGAAAAAACACCATATGAAGATAGATTCGCAGTATTCAGAAAAGTTTGAATCAAGGCATATCGGGCCCGACAGCGGGCAGGCCGAAGCAATGCTCAAGGCAATCAAAGCCAAATCCATTGACGAGCTGATTGAACAGACTATTCCAAACAGTATCCGGCTGAAGAAACCTCTTAATCTACCGGCTGCCAAATCGGAATTCGAGTTTTTGAACGATTTCAAAAAACTGGCTGCGAAAAACAAAGTCCTTAAATCCTACATTGGAACTGGATATTACAACACGATCACCCCAGGCGTAATCCTCCGGAACATTTTGGAAAACCCGGGATGGTATACAGCCTACACACCTTACCAGGCAGAGATCGCACAAGGCCGCCTTGAGGCATTGATCAACTACCAGACGATGATCATTGATCTTACGGGTATGGAAATCGCAAATGCATCTCTCCTTGACGAAGGAACTGCAGCTGCCGAAGCCATGCACTTGTTGTTCGCTTCACGTAAAGGCGCAAAAAAGAATGCAACAAAATTCTTCGTTGATCAAAATACCTTCCCGCAGACAATCGATGTGCTAAAGCTTCGTGCAACGCCAATCGGTGTTGATCTGGTAGTGGGAGACATCCAGAAGCTTGATATTACTGATCCAAACTTGTTTGCCGTATTCGTTCAGAATCCTGACAATAACGGTGCGGTAAAGGATCATACTGCATTTATTTCATCAGCGCATGAAAAAGAAGTTTTCGTGGTAGTTGCTGCAGATATTCTGAGCATGGTATTGGTGAAGTCTCCAGGTGAGATGGGTGCTGACGTTGTTGTTGGCTCATCGCAACGCTTCGGTGTACCGATGGGATTCGGTGGTCCTCACGCTGCCTTCTTTGCAACGAAGGATGAATTTAAGAGACAAATGCCAGGCCGTATTATCGGTGCATCAATCGATGCATCAGGCAATCCTGGATATCGCATGGCATTGCAGACACGCGAACAACATATCCGCAGAGAAAAAGCAACATCAAATATCTGTACAGCGCAGGTACTTCTTTCTGTCATGGCGGGAATGTACGCGGTGTATCATGGCGCGGAAGGTCTTAAGAAAATTGCAGGCCGTGTTCATGGTCTTGCGAAATCGCTCGATGCTGGCTTGAAGAACCTTGGTGTGAAGCAAGTCAACGATCATTTCTTCGATACACTTAAAGTTGCCGTTGGAAACAAGGACGCTGTTGTGAAAGAAGCTGAGAAGAATGGAATGAACTTCCGGATCTTTGCAGATAACCACATCGGTATTTCACTTGACGAAACAACTTCGGTGAATGACATCAAGGCAATCATTGATGTGATCGCATCCGTTGAAAACAAAAAGGCTGTAACGCTGAACGCGAATGGTCATGACATCAGCTGGCCATCGTCATTGATCCGCAAGTCTCCGTTCATGACGCACCCGGTGTTTAACATGCATCATTCGGAACACGAGATGCTTCGTTACATCAAGCGTTTGGAAAACAAAGATCTTTCGATGGTTCATTCGATGATCTCGCTTGGATCATGCACGATGAAGCTGAATGCAACCGCAGAAATGATCCCCGTAACATGGCCGGAGTTCGGACAAATCCACCCCTTCGCGCCAGCCCATCAGGCAGAAGGTTATAAGGAACTCACGACCTATCTGGAAAACTGGTTGAAAGAGATCACCGGCTTCACAGGTGTGTCCCTACAGCCCAACAGTGGTGCTCAGGGTGAATATGCTGGCTTGATGGTCATCCGCGCGTATCACCAGGCCCGTGGCGACAACCACAGAAACATTTCTCTTATCCCTGCCTCAGCACATGGAACAAATCCTGCAAGTGCCGTGATGGCCGGTATGGATGTCGTTGTGGTGAAGTCAGATGAAGAAGGAAAAATTGATGTAGCCGATCTAAAGGCGAAAGCTGAACAATACAAAGACAAACTTTCATGTTTGATGGTGACC
>DASWTM010000030.1:0-3691 GCA_036402115.1 Chryseosolibacter sp. | reverse complement strand
GTCTGCGGATAGCGCGTCAGTTGCTGCACCGGTTGAAACCAAAAAAGCCAATACCGAATACAAGCCAGCGTTTGAAGGGCAGACACGTGTTGCTGGCGTAAAAACGTCTGCTGCCTATGATGTGGCAGTACTGGATAGCTCATTATCAAGACCGTGGGGCATTACTGCGCTGCCTGATGGAAAGTTCATCGTGACCGAGAAAGGTGGAACGATGCGCATCGTGTCGGCAGATGGAAAGCCAGGCGAACCGTTGAAGGGCGTACCAAAAGTAAACAGCGAAGGACAGGGTGGCCTTTTAGGAATTACGCTCGATCCGGCATTCGCTCAAAACAGAATGGTGTACTGGGCATTTTCTGAAGATGTCAGTGGCGGCAACCTTACTTCCGTAGCAAAGGGAAAACTGGCTGCCGATGAGAAGTCGCTTGAAGGTGTGAAAGTTATCTACCGCGCAACACCAGCGTACAAAGGAACCTTGCACTACGGTGGTCGTGTACTTTTCTCTAAAGACGGTCATCTTTATGTTTCCACTGGTGAGCGTTCCGATATGGAAACCCGTGCACAGGCACAAGATCTTAATTCCGGACTTGGTAAGGTAATTCGCATAACCACCGATGGCAAGCCTGTGAGTGGCAACCCATTCGAAGGCAAGGCTGGAGCGCGGCCTGAGTTTTACTCGTATGGACACCGCAACGTACAGAGTATTGCTTTTCATCCGGTAACGGGTGACCTCTGGGAAGCTGAATTTGGACCACGTGGTGGTGATGAACTCAATCGTGTCGAGCCAGGTAAAAACTATGGTTGGCCGATTATCACCTACGGATTGGAATATTCTGGAAAGACGATTGGAGATTCCATCCAGCAAAAAGAAGGAATGGAGCAACCGGTATACTATTGGGATCCTGTTATCTCGCCAAGTGGGATGACATTCTATACAGGTGATGCAATGGCAGAATGGAAAAACAACTTGTTCATCTCAGCGCTTAGCGGAATGCACATTTGCCGTATCGTTATTGAAAATAACAAAGTGGTAGGTGAGGAGCGTCTCCTTGCTGATCAGGAACAACGCTTCCGTGATATTACACAAGGAACTGATGGAGCCTTGTATGCCGTCACCGACCAGGGACGTCTGTACAAAATCTCCAAGCGATAAGATTTAACCAATAATAAAATAAGGTTGCAGCGAGTTGGTCAGACCAACACCTGCAACCTTTTGATTTTATAACCCCACCTTACTCGCAGCTCGTAGCGCAGTTCGCAGCTTTTCCCTACCTTCACGCCCTTAAAATTCATTTACATCGATGAACTACTGGCTAGTCAAGTCCGAGCCGTTCAAGTACAGCTGGGATCAGTTTGTGAAGGATGGCAAAACATTCTGGGATGGTGTTCGCAATTATGGTGCACGCAACAATCTCAAGGCAATGAAGAAAGGGGATCATGCTTTCTTCTATCATAGCAATGAAGGACTCGCCATTGTCGGAATTGCAGAAGTGATTAAGGAAGCCTATCAGGATCCCACCACCATCGACCCGGCTTGGGTTGTAGTAGATATGAAACCATTAAGACCTATGGCGCGACCTGTCACGCTCGCAGAAATCAAAGAGGAAGAATCATTGCAGAATATGGACCTGGTTCGACTTTCGCGTCAATCTGTAGGTGTTGTCAGGGAAAAGGAATACAAAAAGATTTTAAGCATGGCGGGTATGAAGATGCCCAAGTAGTTAAGCGATGCGTTCAATTCTTGACCGTTCGAACGGACGTGACCGCAGCCCAGGAATCATCTTCCGGGTTATACCTTTCCATTTTCATTTTTCTGTCTATGCGATAGGTTGTAAGGCGCACATACTTGTCCATCATGTTGTTCAGCAATTTCATTTCGTAAAAGCCAACCACGTAGTATTCTGATTCAGGCGATGGCCACTCATCAGTCATGGTAAAGGGATAACTTCCTTTCTTCATTAATTCATTGGCGGCTTTGCGGATATCCCGCAACTTCCAGATGAGCGAGTGGCATTGTTTTTCCTGTGGTGAGACCTCTTTGTCTACCCACATGATAAACTTAGCGACCGAATCGGCTTGCGAAATTTGACGGAACGCCACCGGTTGTTGAGCCTTTACGCCCAATCCAAAGATCGTGAACGCCAGAGCCGCTAGTCCAGTTTTGTAGCGCATAGTTTGTCGAATTTGTTAGCGAGGCGGGGAAGGGAAGTTAGCAAAAATTCCTTTAACTCATAGCGGCTGTTGTGCGTTGGCGAATGCTTATTGCGCAATGTCGCAAGAATTATTCTCCGGGGTAAGGTCGACTAACAAAAAGTCCGGGTCGATCGCAGCCCGGCCAGGTCGTTCTTTTACAGTGATGATGATCGTTTGTTTACCTGAACGTATTCGGTGCTTTTGTTTATATATCGGGCTAGTCTTTTGATCTTCTGAATAAATGGCAATCCCAACCCAGTCATCCATAGCGACATCGCTTTCAGCACCCGAGCTGTCAGCAACTACTTTCTTCGCGTCAATTTCAATGCTCACTTGCCATGAGCTTTCTGAGTTTCTTTTTGCAACTGCTTTTTTTGCAACCAATTCCCAAAAGGTATTCACTTCGAAAAAATCATGAAGAAGGTATTGCAGTGAGTCAGGCGTTACGCGCTTTAGTTCGGCAAACAGGTCAAGCGTTGTGGCTACGGGAGCTCCTTCCGGCCTATGGTTCTCCAACATCGTGCGTAGCGCTTTATTTACGCTTTGCTCGCCTACGTATTCGCTCAGCGCATAGAGGGCGAATGGGCCTTTCCTGTACGACATATACGGATCAAGGCCGCGCAGTAAAGGCTCACCTCTTCGAATGGGCGCATAGGGGTGGGGTTGGCGCATAAACGCACGTAGTCTGTCGAGCTGATTTCGGCCGCGTGCGTGTTCAACGGCTTTCATGGCATAGTACCATGCTACGCTTTCCGACATAACCGGAGCACCTTCAACAAACGCGTAGGGCACTGTCCACTGGTGCGCCACTTCATGGGCCATCACCGCATATGGAAAATCCAGTTGTTGCTCATTCTCTGGAGACTTCCAGCGTGTTGCGCCTTCTGTGTACGTAAGGATGCTTGGGTCAGCATGGATACCCGTTCCAGCTCCCGGAACTTCTACGACTGTAAGATGACCATAACGATAAGGCCCGAACTCCTTTGTGTAATAATCCAGCGATGCCGTAATGCTGCGTACCATCCAATCGAGATGCGCAGTGTGTTCAGGATGATGAAAAATCCGAATTGCCACAGCGTTGGAACTAATAGTCGGCTTCCACGTAGCCTCGTGCACGGAATATCGTGCTGAGAAAAATGCCCATTCGCTGCCAATAGGCGCATCGGCAGCATAATGAAAATAATTTCGGTCTGCGGTCTTCCAGCTTCGAACAAGTTTTCCCGGAGCAACCCCAACCTGGTCATTAGTGGTACTGACAATCGCCTCGAATTCAATACCGCCACTTATTCGTGCGCGCGCAACACTATCATACAAGGATGGAATCACCGGCCGCGCAGTAAGACCAAATTCTCTTCGATCGGCAGGCATGATCAACTCACGGCTTGACTGATAACCAATCGCTGGAAATGCGCCAGATCCGAAATTTGTTCCATTGTCTGCTATGGAGACGTTGATCCCGCTTTCGCGGAAACCTTCGGGTTTGACATCAAGTCGAAAGTTC
>DASWTM010000029.1:0-7859 GCA_036402115.1 Chryseosolibacter sp. | reverse complement strand
TGCCAACACAACATTGGCTTTATATTTTTCCAAGCTGCTCGGCAATGCCTCTTCCAAAACCGCTCGATGCACCAAGTATCACGAACGTCTTATTCGCTACTTTCTGTTGCTGACGTTTCGTAAGCTCACGATCGGCACACGAGGAAACCAGCAAGATAAGTACAACCAGTAGCATAAGCGTTCTATTATGCTTGATAGCGAAGCGAGGGTGTTCAACAATTTTGCCCGCATTGAATTGAGTTCTCTTTTTCATCTTCAGGAAATTTTAGAGCACAGCGCCAAAAACTATTCCGTCCACCCTTGTACCATTATCTCCGCGAGCAAGCATCCACCGTCTAACACACTCTTCTCGCAACCCATGACTCGAAGTCCCAGTGCCTAATTCCTAATTCCTAATGCCTAATTCCTAATGCCTAATTCCCAATGCCTAATTCCACCCACCTCCGAGAGCTTTGTAGATGTCGACTTTCGCATTCAGCTGTTTCATCTTTATCTCGATCAAATCCATCTTTGACTCTAGTGCCTCCCGCTGAGTGAGCAACACTTCAAGATAATCCGCGCGAGCCGACCGGAAGAGGTTATTCGAGATGGTGATTGACTGCAATAACAGATCAACCTCAGACGCCTTCGTCTGGAAGCTTTTCGCATAGTTTTCCACTTTCGAGAGCTGATTCACTACTTCGAGATACGCGTTCAGAATCGTTTTCTCATAGTTGTACGCTTCCTGGATCTGTTTTGCGTTCGCGCTCTTATAGGTGGCGATAATCGCATTCCGGTTGATCAGTGGTGCTATAAGTTCTCCACCTAGATTGTAAAGCATCGATTCTGGTTTTATCAGATATGCAGGATTGAATGCCTGAAATCCCGCGCCCGCCTCCAGCCGTAGTGACGGATAGAAATTCGCGCGCGCTACCTTGATGTCGAGGCGCGCTGCTGCGAGTGTCAACTCCGCCTGGCGTATGTCTGGGCGATTGGCCAGCAACTGGGAGGGTATTCCGGAAGCGATGTAATCTACTGCTATCGTATTAAAAGCTGCAGCGTTTCGAGGAATTGCTTTTGGAAATCCACCAGTGAGGAAGTGAATCCGGTTCTCCGTTTCCATGATTCGTTGGCGGATTTCGTATTGGCGATTTTTAGTATTCAGCAACTGTGCCTCAAACCGGTTGACTGCGAGTTGTGTTGTCTTGGCCGCATCTTTCTGTTGCTTCACAACCTCAAGCCCGTTGGTTTGAATCTCGATGTTCTGCTCAATGATCGACAGCATATTGTCGAGCGCCATCAACTCATAATAACTGTTGGCTATCTCCGAGATAAGATTAGTAACTGCGAAGTTCCTTCCTTCTGTTGAAGCTAGGTACCGGACTAACGCTGCCTTCTTCGCGTTGCGCAACTTTTTCCAGATATCAACTTCCCAGGACGCATAGAGTCCGACACGGTAATCATTAAACGGCTCGGGGAAGGCTGTACCCGGTTTAATGTCGAGATTGTCATCGACAGCGCCATATCTCGTAAAACGACCTTCCTTCTCTACGGATGCGCTTGCACCGAAGTCAACGAACGGTAAATACTCGCCTTTGCGTGTGCGTATTTCATTCTTGCTGATTTCGATCTCCTGCATCATGATGTTCAACTCCTGGTTATTCTTCAACGCAGTGTCGATTAACGCAATGAGTGTTGGCTCCTGAAAATATTGACGCCAGTTCAGGCGCGCTATGTTAGCCGTGTCAGTTGCGTTCGTATAACCGATGGGCACCGTTTTGTTCTCAGTCTTTTCTATCACCCGAGGTGTAACGCAACTGTAGAGCAATGCTGAGACGCAAAGCACTACGATGTATTTAAATATTTTTCGTGTTTTCATTTGAACGCCTCAGTTTCTGTAAGATTTTTTTAATCAGATTCGCTTCTTCATGGTGCTGGACATAGTCTTCGCTCAATGGTTTCTCGTCTTCGTCCTGCACAAGCTTTCTTCCTTCGGCAAGCTTTCCGAAAATGAAGTATAGTCCCGGCACCACGATCACACCGAAGACTGTTCCGAACAACATGCCGCCAAGTGCTGATGAACCAATCGTCCTGTTGCCGAGCGCACCGGGTCCGGTAGCCACTACGAGTGGAATCAATCCAGCGATGAAGGCAAATGATGTCATGAGGATTGGACGGAAGCGAACTTTCGCGCCTTCGATGGCAGCTTCCAACACGGTTGCACCCTGCTGATGTTTCTGCACCGCGAATTCCACGATCAACACAGCGTTCTTACCAAGAAGACCCACGAGCATGATCAACCCGATCTGAGCATAGATGTCATTGGCGAGTCCCATAAGTTTCAGCAGGAGGAAAGAACCGAATACACCTGCCGGGAGTGAAAAGAGCACGGCAAGCGGAATAATGAAACTTTCATATTGGCCAGCGAGCACGAGGTAAACGAAGATCAACACCACAATGAAGATGTAAAGTGCTTCGTTGCCGCGATTCGCTTCATCATAGGAGAGACCTTCCCAGGCGATGTCATACCCTTGCGGAAGTGTTTTGTTGGCGACTTCCTGTATGGCATGAATGGCATCACCACTTGTGTACCCAGGCGCTGGAATTCCACGAATCGAAGACGAGGTGTAGAGATTGAATCGGGTGATTTCATTCGGCCCTTGTGTCTTTTCCATTTTCATGAAAGAAGAGTAAGGCACCATTTCATCCCGATCGTTTTTAATGAACAGGTCGAGCAGATCGGACGGCATCTTGCGATACTCCGGTGCCGACTGTGTATACACTTTGAAAAAGTTGCCGAAGCGAATGAAGCCTTGCTCGTATGTACTGCCGATCAGGATATCGAGGTTTTCCATCGCCTTCCCAATCGAGACACCTTTCTGCATGGCGAGTTCGTTGTCGATAATCAGTTCATACTGCGGATAATTGGCAGCGAAGAACGTGAACAGCCCAGTAAGCTCTTTCCGTTTTGAAAGCTCATGCATGAAGTCTGAATTGATCTTGTCGAATTCCTGGTAATCGATGGTGCTGTTTTTGTCAAGGAGACGTAGCGAGAATCCATCCGAAGATCCATAACCGGGAACCGCGGGAGGTTCGAAGTATTCGATCACCGCTCCGATGTCTTTCGTCTTCTCTTCAAGCTCCTCGATGATCTCACCGACCGTGTTGTGTCTTTCGGACCAGTCCTTCAGGTTGATGATGCACGTACCGGCATTTGACCCGCGACCTTCCGTAAGAATTTCATATCCTGCTAAAGATGAGACCGACTGAATACCTTCAACCTCTTCCGCGATTTCCTGCAGATGGCGCGAAACATCGTTGGTCGTTTCGAGTGTACTTCCCGGAGGTGTTTGAATGATCGCGTAGATCATGCCCTGGTCTTCATTAGGAATGAAACCCGCGGGCAACGTTTTATCGACCGAAAAAATCCCAAAAGCAAATACCAGTAGGATTCCAAATGTCACGATTCTCCGGTTTACAATCTTCGTCAGTAGTCCGGTATACTTTCCTGTCAGCCACTCGAACTTGACGTTGAACCAGTCGATGAACTTGTCGACAGGAGATTTTTTCTTCGGTCTACCATGGGGGTTCCTCAGGATCATGGCGCACAACACAGGTGTGAGCGTCAATGCAACAACTCCTGAGAGGACAATCGCACTTGCCATAGTAATGGAGAATTGTCGGTAGAAAATTCCCACCGGCCCGGTCATAAACGCTACCGGCACGAACACCGCTGTCATGATCAGTGTGATGGCGATGATGGCACCGCTGATCTCGCCTAATACTTTCTTCACCGCCTGGTAGGGTGAAAGGTGTTCCTCGTGCATTTTCGCGTGCACCGCCTCCACAACGACAATTGCATCATCCACTACAATGCCGATTGCCAGTACGAGGGCGAAAAGTGTAATCAGATTTATTGTGAGTCCGAAGAGCTGCATAAATACGAACGCCCCTACAAGTGAGACAGGAACAGCAAGCGTGGGAATCAATGTCGATCGCCAGTCGCCAAGAAAAAGAAACACGACAAGCGCCACCAGGATAAATGCTTCCACCAATGTATGCAACACCTTGTCGATCGAGGCATTTACAAACTTCGAGACATCGTAGTTGATTTCGTAGCTCATGCCGGGAGGGAAGTCTGGTTCGAGCTCTTTCAATTTGGCTTTTACGCCATCAATCACTTTGCTCGCGTTACTTCCGAAATTTTGCTTCAACACGATGGATGCAGCGGGATAACCATCCTTGTTCGAATAGATATCGAAAAATTCACTGCCCAGCTCTACTTCAGCAATGTCTTTGAGCTTGAGAATTTCACCTTCGCTGTTCGCTTTCACGATGATGTTTTCATATTCCTCGGGCTTGTTAAACCTGCCTTTGTACGTCAATACATATTCAAGTGACTGCGGATTTTTGCCAGAGGCCTGTCCGAGACGCCCCGGCCTTCCGATCACACTCTGTTCGTTCATGGCCTCCATCACTTCTTCGGTGGAGATGTTGTAGGCGCGCATCCGGTCGGGCTTCAGCCAGATTCGCATGGCATACTGACGGCTGCCCAGGATCTGCGCTCGTCCCATTCCACTGATGCGTTGGAGTTCCGGAAGGATATGAACGTTTGCATAGTTGTATAGAAATTTCTCATCAGCATTTTTGTCTGTGCTGAAGAGGTTCACGTACATCAGCATACTTGGCTGAATAGGAGAGATGATCACACCTTCCCGCTGCACCAGGGGAGGAAGATTATTCATGATCTGATCAACACGTGTCTTCACGTTGACGACCGCGGCATTCGGGTCTGTCCCCGGCTCGAATACAATCTGAACCGTGGCTTCACCGGCACTTGTTGCGTCAGAGATAATGTACTGCATACCCTGAACGCCATTGATGGCGCGTTCGAGCGGGATGAGGGTAGACTCAACCAACACCTTTGCGCTTGAGCCGGGATAGGCAATAAATATGTTTACACGAGGCGGAGCAATTTGCGGAAATTGAGAAACTGGTCGTGTGTTAATGGCCAGGATTCCCAGGAATATAATGGCAATAGAAATCGCCATCGCCAACACGGGCCGTTGAATAAATTTGCTAAACATGATTACGTGGGTTTAGGATTTACTCAGCGTGTAGCCGGTTCAGTTGTGCGATGATCTGGCGTTGGTCGTGCATCTCATATTTGATATGCTGATTGTTCTTGACCTTGCGCAAGCCCTCCACCAGAATCTTGTCATTCTGGCTTAAGCCTTCTTTCACAGCATACAGGTGCGGCATCTCCGTACCTACAGTGATCTGCCTTGATTCAACAACACCGTCATCGTGCACAACGAATACGTACTTCTTGTCGAGAATTTCAAATGTCGCTTTCTGCGGGATGATCAGCGCGTCATTGAGTTCGGTCGGCATGAGGATGTTCCCCGTTTCGCCATGTCGGAGAATACGATTTGGATTCTGGAAGATTGCACGAAAGGCAATGTTACCAGTTTCGTTGTTGAAATCCGCCTCGATTGTCTCTACAACTCCTGGCTGGTCAAACAACCGTTGATTCGCCATCTGTAACTTTACTGGGCGGTCGCGTTCGGACTTAGGACGGGTAATATAGTCGAGGTATTCAGCTTCGGGAACGTTAAAGTAAACCCACATTTTGCTGTTGTCTGATAAACTGGTGAGGAGCTCGCCTTCATCGACTAGACTTCCCAGCCGGACATGGAATCGATCCATAATCCCATCGAAAGGGGCAACGATTTTTGTGAATCCAAGATGAGCCTGCGCCAGCGCAACTTCCGCTTTCGCTTTATCGAGCTTCGCTTTGCTGAGGGCAAGCTCGTTCGGGGATACGATATTGCTGTCCGCAAGGCTTTTGGTGTTCAGGTATTCGATCTCGGCAAACTTGACCTCCGCTTCTGCTTTTTGTAATTCAGCCTGGTAGATCATCGGCATGATCTGGAACATGACCTGTCCCTTTTTTACAAACTGACCTTCGTCAACATAGATATTTTGGAGGTAGCCTTTTTCAAGTGCTCGTAATTCGATATGCTGGATCGACCGTATCTGACATACGTATTCGTTTAGTACGGTCGTGTCTTTTTTTATTGGGGTGGTGACAATAAACTTTCCTTCTTTGTGTTTTTCGCGGTCGTGATGGCCACAGCAGATGCATAACGCACATGCCGTGATTACCACTCCGAGTGAAATTCTCTTCATAAATAAATGATTTAAATAGTCTGAATGAAATGGCAGAAGCCACTGGGCAGCAACGTGAGCGATCAAGTCGTCAGCGCTGTGCGGAAGAAAAAATCAGACGAGGAAGCTTTTCCAGGAATGGTAGAGAATAATGAGCGAGACGCCTGGGCGGTTCTGAAGAGACCGCTTGAATTGCACATGGCGTTGGAATAAATGGCTTGCACCCCCAGCTTTCGAAGTAGATAAGGCCTCGCAGATATCATTGCCTTCGTCAACCTGCTCTTCCTCAACCTCAGTCTCACCTGGAACTTCAGTGTCCGGCAGGGAAGGATGAGAATCGGCTTGGTGATGATACGCGCTAAGGGAGGTCTTGGTATGCTGGTCGATCAGGTGGACCTCAGCATCGGTGGTCAGCGAAAGGTTTGTGCTATGGATCTTTGCCAACACAGAGAATTGTGTTGAAGCGAAGACCAGCGAAGCAATTACGATGAAGAGGTATTGAAATACCGCTTTCAATGAAAATCCGCTGGAAGCTTTTTGATGAGGTGTCCGTTTCACTGGAACAAAGATACGCGCTGGGGCAAATCTACGCACTTATACGTCAAATCCTTAGAAAGCGATTCGTTTATTTGCGAATTAGTTCTGAGCAGACAATGAGTGGCGTTTTCACCTTCAGCTCCCCTTCACAGCTGTATTTAACAAATACGTAAACAATCGATTACGGAACTTTTGCAGTGCGCTGCCACCCGTTATCTTTAAGCAAATGACTGCTCGCGCAGAGAGGTATGCTGATTCGAAAAAACACCAAAGCGTTTAAAACCATCCTCGAGATATTTACTGCCTGCCAGGACCGGGCGGATCGGGAGCAACTGATCCGACTCTTTATAACCAAAGCGGGTAATACGGTTCACGACCGGATCAGTATTGAGGGCATCGAAGACAAAGCATCACTTTTTTATGAGCTGAACTACCAGGCAGTGATGAATAGCCTGCGATCGCCAAACCATCAACTTCAGGAAAGTGATGAAGCACCGGGAGTTTATTACTTTCACAGCACATCGAACAAAAACTGGGATGAAAATCCATTTGAATTTGACGAGGCGGTGAAGAAGGAATTCGCCTCGTTGCCTGATCTTCCGATCGTCAGGAAGAAAGAGAAGGTAGAAAAGACTGCGTTCCCCAAATCGAAAGTGTCTGTACAAGCGCCTGGAAAAAAAGCCGCTGAAAAGAAATCTGAAAAACCAAAGAAGGAAAAGGCTCCTGCTGCACCGAAAAAACCCGAGCAGCTCGATTACAAGCTTAAGCACGAAATTGACTTCGACTTTTTGGATAAAGTGATATTCCGCCAGCCGAAACTTTCGAAAAAAGATGTGCTTGATTACTATGACAAGATCGCTGACTACATCCTTCCTTATTTAAAGGACCGCCCTGTTGCCATCAGGTTGCATTCTGATGTTGCACGAACGAAGCCCTTCCCAACTGTTGAAGCATTACTGGGGACTGGCGTTGAACTGCCGGATTGGCTGCAAACAACAAAAGGATCAAAGGGTAAGAAAGGTGGACAACTACTGTGCAATGACAAAGAGCACTTATTATTCTTCGTTAATATCGGGTGCATCGAGTTTCACGCTGCTCTCGCACGGACAAAAGCGACAGAAACACCGGATTACCTCGTGATTGCATGTGAGTCATCCGGTGAGGGCCTTGAA
>DASWTM010000028.1:0-7223 GCA_036402115.1 Chryseosolibacter sp. | reverse complement strand
TCGTTTGATGGTAACTTAACTGCGAAATATACAAATGATGATTCGATTTACTAAAGCACTCCTGGTTCTGTTTGTTGTTTCAATTTCATTTTTTTCATGCCAGCAGAAAAAGGAAGCAGACGATGCAGCGCAAACGCCAGCTCGTGATACATCGTGGGCCATGGTGCCATTTGTAAAAGTCGATAGTGTGAATCCTGTGTTACTGCCCGGAGGTAATTCATTCCGTGATCCGATCTGGAAAAAGCAGATTAAGTGGGATGAAAAGGATGTGTTCAACCCTGCGGCTATCGTACGCGACAACAAAGTCTATTTGCTTTTTCGAGCAGAAGATAAAGTAGGGAAATATGCAGGGACATCGCGGATGGGTCTTGCCGTCAGTGATGATGGGCTGCATTTCACAAAAATGAAAGAGCCGGTCTTTTTCCCTTCCAATGACAGCTTGAAAGTGTATGAGTGGGAAGGTGGCGTTGAAGATCCACGAGTGGTTGAAGGTGAAGACGGAAAATACATAATGACGTACACCGCATATGATGGAAAAGTAGCGCGATTATTAGTGGCATCATCACCTGATCTCCAAAATTGGACAAAGCACGGCCTGGTGCTGCGCGGAAAACATAAAGACACCTGGAGTAAATCCGGAGCAATTGTAGCAGAGCAGAACGGCTCACGTATCGTTGCCAAAAAAGTGAATGGAAAATACTGGATGTACTTTGGCGACACCGATTTGTTTATGGCAACTTCTGACGATCTCATCGACTGGACGCCTTTGGAAGAGAATGGCAAACTCGTTTCCGTACTGAAGCCACGCGAAAAATATTTCGACAGCCGTCTCGTTGAAAGCGGACCTTACGCGTTGATGCGGGACAAAGGGATTCTTCTCATTTACAATGGCATGAACCATGACTCAATTGGTGATCCTTCCATTGCGAAGGGAGCGTATTGCGCAGGACAGGCGCTCTTTGATAAGAATGATCCTTCCCGTGTAATCGATCGTCTCGAAAAAAACTTTATGCGACCTGACAAAGAGTACGAAATCACGGGACAAATTAATCAGGTGTGCTTTCTCGAAGGACTGGTGCCGTTTAATGGTAAATGGTTCCTTTATTACGGAACAGCGGACTCGAAGATTGCGGTAGCAGTGAAGGAGTAAACGCTTCAGGTGCACGCCTCACGCTTCACATCTGTGGCGTGTATCTGAAAATTTGATGTATCAAGGCTTGAAGCTTGTAGCATGAAGCTTGCAGCCCAGTCAGGTCAAGAGAAGCATTGAGGTTCCGAAGTGCTATTTAAGCACCAACTCGATCATCTCCTTCTGCACATTCCAATCCTTAGCAAGCTTTAGCATCGCTGTAGCCTCCATTTCTGTAACATAGCCTTTCAGGTTGTTTGCCTGCCATACCATGTGGATCAGTTCAATGCGTTTATTTTTTGGATAGTCGCCAATGATGTTGTTGAGATAGTCGCGTGCGCGGTCAAAGGCGGTGATGTAGTCCTCAGCAATGAAGTCCAGTGCCCATCGGTGTTCTGCTTTCGCGTCAAGATCTTCAGCAGTTTTTTCCAGGTCCACTCGTTCATCTTCATCGAGGCCGTGATAATGAAAAATCACAGACTTAAGAAGCATGTACACCTTCTTTTCTTCAGCAGACTTCATGGGGTTGTTTTTCGGATGCGAAAAATACAAAAAGGAAGGCGAAACGAAACCGCTTCAGGAAATTAAAAAAAGGTCAGATGAAATCTTGTCGGCCATCATTTTTCCTTTAGGTGTCAGTTTCAGCAGATCATTTTCAAGGGTCGCGAGCTGTTGTGACAGAAGGCGATCCACATAAGTGCGTTGATCGCTGAGGAGATCGTAACCATAATCGTCTCTGATGGTCTTCAAATCAGCACCCCAGCGGGTCCGAAGTGTTGTGAGGAGGTATTCGTTTACATGATCTTCGCGTGAAAGCATTTCTTTCTCAAACGGAAGCTTTCCTTCACTCAGTGATTTTACGTACGTGTGATTGTTCCTTACGTTATACTGTCGCGACTCTTTGTTATACGAGTGCGCACTTGGCCCGATACCGAGGTACATTTTACGTTGCCAATAACTACTGTTATGTTTCGATTCAAATCCCGGCCTGCAGAAATTCGAAACCTCATACTGCTGGTAGCCCGCATCACCCAGAATGGCCACCAGTAACTCAAGTTGACGCGCTGCGTGGTCTTCCATCACGGGCACAAGCTTCCCTTTTGAACTCCAATTTCCAAAAACAGTTTGCGGCTCAATGGTGAGGTTGTATGCCGAAATGTGTTCGGGCGCTAACTGGATGGCCGTCTTCACATTTTCAATCCACGCTTGTTCCGACTGGCCCGGGATCGCGTAGATCAGATCGATACTGATATTTTCAAAGCCGGCATTCCTGCTGTCCGCTACGCATTGAAGGGCACTTCGCGAATCATGCGCACGATTTAAAAAATGAAGCACGTCATTCTGAAACGATTGAATGCCGATGCTAAGGCGATTTATTCCCAGCATCATGAGTTCTTCTAATCGCTGCGGTGAGAGGTCATCCGGGTTCGCCTCAAGCGTCACTTCTGCGTCACTGCTGACTGCAAAATTCGCGCGGGTGTCGTTCATTAACGATTGGAGTTCCGCAGAATATAGTAGGGATGGCGTTCCACCACCGAAGTATATTGTCTCAATCATTTCACCACCGAGGTAATCTCGCTGAAGCCGTAGTTCGCGTCTTAGACTTTCAACCATCTCCGAACGAATGGCAAGGTTGGTCGAAAAATGGAAGTCACAGTAATGACAAGCCTGTTTGCAGAACGGTATGTGAAAATAAATTCCTGCCATAAATAGAAGCAAACTTACGTTCATTTCAACAATGAACACAATTCAATTAGTTTTGCATGTAATGAGCCGTCTACTTCTTCTTCTGATCCTACACGTTGTTGCGTTCTCCTCGTTTGGTCAAACTGTCGTTGACTTGCAGCCTTCATGGAAGCAGCATGTGGATGGCGAGTATGTACCGTTTGACATTGACGCAAGGGGCAACACGGTGTACTTTGAGATTGAGTCCGGACACTTTCCAGGTGCATCGCTCAGGCTCGAATCGTCACGCCCGTATTTTTTATTTCTCAATGGAAAACTGGCAGGCGAATTCTCGGGAGCTATTTCCTTTCCGATTGACAGCCTGGCCGGGCGTTATTCTACCAGCTTGGTCGCAGGTATCTTCCAGACTCCGATTAACCCGCGCGAATTGAAAACGCTCGTCATCAAGCGAGAAACCCGATTGGCAGAATTGGTCCCAATCCATCGACCATCGAGCAGCTTTAAAGATTTTGTAATTGTTTCGGGATTGGTCATCATCATTTTCTTCTTAGTTGTGAGCCAGATTAACCCGAAGTTAGCCGCAGATTATTTTTCCGTTGTCAAAATATTTTCTCCGCGCGAGGCGGATGACGCGCAGTCGAACGCGCGGCTAACCAGCAGCAATAACTTTCAGTTTTACATCGGATGCAGCTTCCTCCTAGCGTTATATCTACTGATCATCCTGTACCATCTGCCAGACGACTATGCGCTCCCGCTGAAGTTCCGCGCGACTGATTTTTGGTCGATCGTGTTGCAATGGATGCGATTGTCCGTGCTCGTTCTCCTGGCGTTCATTGGAAAAATCGTTATCGTCTTTATGCTCACCCGCTTGTTCAACATGCGTGGACTGGCGCGCGTCCACTTCTTTAACTGGATGCGATTAATTCTGATCGTTTTCGGAGCAGCAACGATGCTTGTATTCTCATACTACATTCTCCGCGGGCAAAACGCAACGGTTTTTGTAACGTTTCTGTCGCTGATTATCGTAACGTTGATCGCCTGGATCTTCATCATATTCATGAAACTTAACGGAAAGACTGAGCACTCGATGTTTCATTTATTTTCGTACATTTGTGCGACTGAATTGATACCGTTGCTGATCACAGTCAAGGTACTCTTCCAATAGAAATTTTTTTTGTTTTACGTGCTGATATGAGTGAAATCGCTACTGACAGGATGCGTAAGGTTAAGAGCATCCTGGTGACCCAAGAGGCTCCTACCGATACCAATTCTCCTTACCTCAAGCTTGCTGAAAAATTCAATCTCAAGATTGACTTTCGTCCGTTTATTCAGGTAGAGCCGGTCCCAGTAAAAGAGTTTCGCAAGCAGAAAATTGAGATTCTCAACCACACTGCGATCATCTTCACCAGCCGAAATGCAGTTGATCATTTTTTTCACATCTGCCAGGAATTGAAAGTGGAGATGCCTCCGGAGATGAAATATTTTTGCATCTCGGAGCAGACATCGAATTATCTTCAGAAGTATATCGTCATCCGGAAACGGAAAATATTTACAGGCCTGAAAACCGCTCAGGATCTTCTTGAGATTTTGAAAAAGCACAAGAATGAGAAGTATCTATTCCCGTGCTCTGATATCCGCAAGAATGACATTCCGGATTTTTTGAAAGACAACGGCTTCCAATACACAGAAGCAATCATCTACCACACAGTAGCTGCTGATCTCTCGGACCTTAAGGAAGTGTTCTACGACATCCTGGCTTTTTTCAGCCCGTCAGGTATCAATTCCCTTCTTGTCAATTTCCCCGAATTCAAACAAAATAATACACGCATCGCTGCGTTTGGTCCTACAACTGCCAAGGCAGTCCGTGATGCAGGCTTAATCCTTGATATTGAAGCACCTCTGCCCAATGCGCCATCCATGACGGGTGCGCTGGAGTTGTACATCAAGAAGGCTAACGGGATAAAATAAAGCCTTCATTCATTGGAGATTAGCAAAGTGTTACATTAATTACACTTTAATTACATCCCCGTTGAAAGTCTCGAAAAAAAAGGCTTACTTTAAATCCTATTTTTTCACCTTAATGCTGAAGCGCACTTTTTATACTGCTCTGCTTATCCTCAGCCTGACCATGCCTATACATGCTCAACAGGATCCCCAGTTTACGCAGTACATGTTTAACAATCTCTTCCTCACACCCGCGTATGCAGGGGTTGACGGGATTACACAAGTAACGGTGTTCCATCGTGCGCAATGGCTCGGCTATCAGTCCAGTTTTGGTGATGGCGGTGCTCCCGCTACAAGTATGGTGAGTTTTAACACGCCTATCTATAAACTCAAGAGCGGATTTGGTGGCTACATAACTTCGGATCGACTAGGTCCACAAACAAACAACGAACTGCAGGCGATGTATGCTTATCACCTTGGCATCAAGGACTCTAAACTGAGCTTCGGTATTAAGGTGGGCGCTTACTCCCAGTCGATAAACTACGAGATGTATAGGGCTATCCAGCCGGACGATCCATTGCTTGACGGCAAGCAGGGTAAAGATTCGCAAATCAGACCTGACATCGGTGTTGGTGTCTTTTATAGATCTGAGAAATACTATGCAGGTATTGGGATGAATCACCTGACGAAGGCAGAGTTTGATTTTGGCATCAGCCAAGCGCGCAACGCTTTGCAAAACCACATGAACCTGACAGCGGGGTATTATTACGAAGTAAACTTCGACTTAAAGATCAATCCAACCATCCTCGTTAAAACGGACTTTAAAGAATATTCCTTCGACTTAGGAATAATTGCAACCTTGAAAGATAAGATGTGGGGCGGGTTAGCGTTTAGACAGTCAGAGGCTGCCAACGTGTTGCTCGGCTACAGCTTCCTGAAAGATCGTTCGTTGAGGTTCGGTTATGCGATAGATGTTGTTGTGAAAGATCAGGAAGCCAAGGAAAATTTTTCGCATGAACTGATGGTAAGCTATCAGTTGCCGGTGACTATAAATAGCGGCAAAAAGGTCGTTCGGACGCCTCGATATCGTCACTAAACGGCCGGTATATTGATTTTTTTGGGTTTTTGTGGAATTTGTTAAGCAATTTTTAAAAATATAGGTAATACCTTATCTTTCGAGTCTGAATCCTTACTTAGCACATAGTATATGAATAGATCGGTTTCTTTAAAGCTAGTGATTGTCCTCGCGGGTGCTCTTGCCAGCGCTTGCGGTCTGCTTGGCCTGGGCGGCAAACGCGGAGGTGACCAGGGTGAACTGGTAGGCGTGCCCGGACGAGAAGGCTGGGTGATGACTATACCTTACGGTATGGTGCCAATTCCGGCTGGAACTTTCCACATGGGTCAGGCCGATGAAGATCCTGCATCTACTCAGATCAACTACAACAAGCAAGTTACCATCGGTTCGTTCTTCATGGACGATACCGAAATTACAAACAACGAGTACCGTCAGTTTACAAACTTCTTTCTGGTTGACAATGGAACAATCGAAGGGTTTGAAACGGTTGATCCTGAAACGTTCAGACAGACTTACTATCCTGATACAACTTCATGGGTTAAGGATTTCGCTCACCACATGGGTGATCCGATCCAGGACTATTACTACTGGCACCCAGGTTATGACGACTATCCAGTCGTTGGCGTGAATTGGGATGCTGCTGTGTTCTTTGGAAAATGGAGAACAGCATATTTAAATGATTACCGTAAGAGCGTAGGTGATTTTCCGATGCCTGAGTTCCGTCTGCCGTCTGAAGCAGAATGGGAATATGCAGCGCGCGGGGGACGCGACCTTGCAAAATATCCTTGGGGTAACCCTTACATCCGCAACTCAAAAGGATGTATGCTGGCAAACTTTAAACCCGGAAGAGGAAACTTTTACGATGACGGATTTGCTTATACTTCTCCAGTGCAGGCTTACTTCCCGAATGACTACGGATTATTTGATATGGCAGGTAACGTATCAGAGTGGTGCCTCGATGACTTTAACCCTGCTTCTGTTCCGACCGTTTGGGATTTGAATCCACAGTACATTGATCAGAGAACAAATCCTGAGAGTACACAATACAACCCAAAAGTACCACCTAAGAAAGTTGTTCGCGGTGGTTCATGGAAAGATGTAGCGTACTACCTGGAAACCGGTACACGTACCTACGAATTCAAAGACTCTACCCGTGCGTATATTGGCTTCCGTTGTGCACTTACTCACCTCGGACGTTCGTCAGGTCAGGAATTCTAGTTGAGAGTTTAACTGACTATTTTAAAACAAGTAACTACTAAGCAAAAAGGAATATAAACTTAAAACCTTACTAAAATGAGCAAGAAAAAAGGCGGATTTACTGCGCTTCTCTACAAAACCATCATGCCGAAAGTTTACGGTATTGGTGCTGCAGTCGTGATTATTGGTGCG